>JAGRNJ010000075.1 GCA_020440825.1 Leptospiraceae bacterium
CTGACCTTCTCAGGATCACCAGACCTCTCTAAAGTACAAATTCAAAATGCAAACTTCCCATCTGCTGAGGCAGTAGCCGCCGGTCTGGGTGTTACCCTGCCCGCAGATTCTGCGCGTGTAAATTTTGGGAGCGGTGCAGCTAACTATCAAATTATCGGGGTCAATGATGGCAGCGACTACATTGACATTGAACTGGCCTTTGCATCTCAATCAGTAACCGACACAGTTGGTGTATACCCCCACCGGGTTCCCGGTTCAGAAGTGCAAGCACGGTTACCAGAAAGCCGGAATCTTTTTGATCGTTCTGGGCGAGATGGGTTTCAGAGTGATGCAACTATGCGTCATAAACATGCTTTGAATGTTAGAAACGAAGATGCTAATTCAGAGCTGAATCTGGCACTTTCTCTGGCTAGACGTACATCCAGTTCTGCTAACTTAGGACATGCAGGAGGTGGAGGCCCTAATGAAAACCTTGTCATTAATTCGTTATATTCTGATCCGTCAGCAGGTACTGTCCGAGATGATATTGAAACCCGATCCTCAAACAGAGGAGTAATTAAGCAAATCAAATGGTAACTCCCGCCGTGGCTTTGATCTAAAAGTCTGGAATTTTTAACAGTACAATTGTACCAAAATAAAACCTTGACCTTCATCTCAGAATGGTTTAATATTCGGTCATGCAAGAACCCGTTCCCGCTGAATATGATTCCCCTGTTGACCTTACCTCAGATGAAAAAGACGCCCTTGCCAGTTTTGAGAGAATCAAAGCTCTAGTACCGCAAGATGACAGTACCCAGTACACATATACAATCTACCGTCAGACCGATAACCAGCGTGGCCGCCCAGGCAAAGAGATTCTTGATTCTCTCACAAATGAAATATTAGACCTGCCGCAAATTATTCGGTTATATGGCGGCGGTAAATACCGCACACAATTGAAATACTTCAAAGGCAAAAAAGAAATGATTCATACTGCAGATTTTACAATTGCTGGCAAGCCTCTGGACCCAAAGCGAGAAGAAAAAAAAGAGCCCGAACGCCCAAAGAGCGAACGTGAAGCCATGCTGCAGGAACTGTCAGTTCTGGCTGAAGTGTTAAAGGGCAACAGCAATTCATCCGCCCCGCAAAATGATAAAACAATGCTGTTGATGCTCATGGAAATGCGCAAGAGTGATCAGCAGAATCAAATGAACATGATGCAGATGATGATGCAGCAACAGCAGCAGCAAAACATGTTGATGGTGAAAGCACTGGAAAGTTCAAACAATGGACTGATGCAAGGCCTGCAGATTGCTCAAGAGTTTGGCTTTGGCGGCACAGAAACATCGGGAGACACTTCAATCTCTGGAACAATCGGTTCAATCTTGGGCAATGCGTTGCGTGGTTTTATGGGCATGGACGATGATGATTCTGGCAGTGATGAAGAATCAGAGTCTGATTCAGACGAACCGCCCGCTATACCAGAAACAGCAAGTGGTGAACCGGAATTTTTCAATAAATATAAGCAAGAGGCAGCAAATGGCTAAAATCAATAAAGCGAGAGCACTTTCAATGCTGGGTAAATTTATCGGGGTAGAACCCGAAATAATCGAGCAGTTCGGTTCAGAATTGAAAGCCAATGTTGTTTCTCTCAAAAAGTCAAATCATGTTGCAAAAGCTGCCATTGATGCCGGTAACTATGAAGAGGCGAAAGCCGCCCTGGAGTACCAGGAAACGGTAATTGCCAAATATAAAGATTTTATTAAAGGTTTATAGTGCAATGGAATGGAAAGATATAGTATGGCTTTTTGCAATCATAGGTACAAATCTTTTCACCTGGCGTTTGTCTGTTATTGAAATACGATATATTCGAAGAGATACAGATCACATGGATAAACGTCTTGATCATATCACGAGTGAAATCGGTGGTCTAAAAGAAGAAATTGCTTTGATAAAACCGCGTACGAGAAAATGAAATGGCGAAAAAAGTAGTATCGGTTGAGCAGTTTCTCAATGAGCAGGCAGCGGTTTTCAGCGTTGATTCTGTGCAAGCCAGACTTTTTAAGATAATCAAAGAATACTGGGTGAAAGATGGCGATTGGACAGCCCGCTTTATGCCTGACATCGAAATCATTCGTCATATTGAAAACTGGTCTCCCTATAACTCTGGCTGGTTTGCAGAAATACGACCTATGCGCAGCCATTATGATTCTTTCAATTCTTTCATGCGGGCATACCGTACAATTGCAGATAAACTCTGGCATGAATGGCCTGGTGAATTACGTATTCATAAAATCAACGACTGGTCACAATCTGAAATGATGGGTGCTTTTATTCAACTGGGACTCACTGGTAATGTGAAGAGAGAAATGTTCACAAAGCAGGGAACTGTTCCGGTGTCCTATGGCACCTTTACAGGAATATATCGAAACTTTGAGCCATACTCTGTTCTTTCACTTGGCTGGACCCGAAATGCGATTAACTCTGATTTTCGCATAGAATTCAGCGACAGTGTTTTTAAGACTGTAATGGAAGCAGAGCAACAGGGAAAAGAAAAACAGAAAGAAGCCATAGAAACCGGAATATCTATTCTAAAATATGCACCTGCAGCAGCGTTGACTGTACTGGGTCTTGTATTATTTTCAAAGGTGAGGTCAAAATGAAATTCGCAAAGGGTCAATCATTCAAGCTGGTTATTCTAATGTTTATTTTTGGGGTGGGTCTGGTAATTGCAGACATGGTGACTCAGGTCATTGGCCGCCCGATGGAAATGACAGCAATCTATACGTTTGTTGCCAGTGCCTTGATTGGGGGTCTGGCAAATTATTTCGGGAGGTCTTATGTCGAACATAAAAATCATCGTGATGACGATAATCGCGGTTGCAATAGCAATAACCCTGACTTTTAGTTGTGCGAGTTTTGGCAAGACGAGTTCTACAAGTTTTGCTGAACGCCTGGCAAATGACGAAATCTTTGCTTTGGAATGCCTGGCCTATATGGCCGGTGAAAATGAGCAAGGCAAGAACTCAATGCTATGTCAAAACGCAATTGATTCTGCCGTAGAAAATCGAAAGCTTGAAAAAACCAAATGGATATTAGACGGCTGCAAATCATATTCTCAATATGAATTTAAATCTATAAATGAGTGCATCGCTGTTTACAAGTCGCGGTGATAAGGCGCGAGTAATTGAATTCTTTAAAAAGCGGAAAGGCTTAGTAGATACGATATGCATCGAATTGCAGGCTGAGCACCCAGACTACTCGCAAGTGAGAGACATTTTGCAAAAAGATTTTGAGAATTATCTTGACGAACTTCTGGGAATACTATCTGTTTTGCCTATGAAGCATTCGGCAGAAAAGTACGAACGCCGCAGGGAGAAAAGACATGGGATTCTTAGATAGCGCATTTCAGGAAATTGCCGACATTGGCAAAACTACAGACACAATAATTACTGCAGTGAAAACCAATCCTAATCTGACAAAGCTCAGAGACAATGCGCCCTACTCTGGTGGCCGCAAAATGGGTGGTTTCGACATTCGCAATATTCAATTTGTAATGACTAACCTGGGGTACAACACCTATGGTGTTGATGGTGTTTATGGCACAAATTCAAAAAATGCCGTACGTGCATTTCAAAAAGACAATGGCCTTTATGCAGATGGTATCTTTGGATCGAATACAGCAAAGGCAGTTGTGAACAAATTGATGCCAATTCGAACAATGGGCGGGAATATGAACAGCTGGATCATTGCCTTTGGTGGTACTATTCCTGCAGCTGTGACACCTGCTGAGCCCAAAATTATACCACTGAACCCACCCCCACCGGAACCAACCCCGTACATACCTTCGCAGCCGTCGCCCGTTGCGCCAAAACCAAAACCAATTGTTGATGAAGAAGAAACTTCACCAGACCCCGTTCCAACAAAAAGCAACTCAATGATCTATCTGATTACTGCAGCAGCAAGCTTTGGTGTAATCATGATGCTCAGGAAAAAGAAAAAATGAATATTCAAAAAGATTTCCTGAGTATCAACAAATACTCCAGACCTGGCAGAAAACTGACTGCGGTCAAGGGCTTGGTGATTCACTGGGTTGCAAACCCGAACACATCAGCAAAGGGTAACCGTAACTATTTTGAATCACTGAAAAATGCTGCAGGTGGTGAACGCTGGGCCAGCACACAATACATTGTGGGATTGCAGGGCGAAATTTTGTACATGATACCAGAAAACGAAATGGCCTATCATGTGGGCTCGACCTGGTATTCAGAGCGGGCAAAGCGTGAACTGGGTTCTTACCCAAATGCCACTACTCTGGGCATTGAGTGCTGCCATACTGACTGGAACGGCAAAATGACAGATGCCACCTGGCAGAACCTTGTTCTGCTTTCTGCAGATATTTTACGCCGGCATGGTCTCAATGAATCAAACCTGTGGCGCCATTACGACATTACTGGTAAAGACTGCCATCGATGGTTTGTAAAAAACCCGGATGAATGGGACAGGTTTCGGGGGGATGTAGCCCGTGCCCTGGGACGTGAAGGTGTAAGCATGGCAGGGTTCACACCTGTAATTGCAGGCATTGGTTCTGCCATGTTGCTGAGCACTTTTTTTTTGACCAATGGCGCCGGCGTCGTGTGAAGCGTTAAGCTACTTCGATAAAGTTTTCAAGAATTTTTGGGATTAGTTTTTTAAGACCTGCAGGGGTTACAGAAGAAAGTTCTTCCAGAATCATCGATCGATTTATTGTGACCATTTTATACAGACGGACTTCTGATTGAAATGACAGCTTAGTTTTTAAGAATTTATCCTCTAATAAAAACGAAAAACCATCATCTCGTAAAGTTCTTGTTATCATACAAAAGATATAATCATCAAATGGAGAAGGCGTTCTAGAGATTAGAATTGCTGGTCTTTCTTTGATCTTTAATTTTTCAACATACGGGAATTTTACCCGGTAAATGCCGCCTTGATTCAGTTTAATCACGAGACCAAACCTCTGCAGAAAAACTACTGATAAGTTCAGGGTGTAACACGTCTTCAATTTCAGCTAGGTACGTTTCTAGGGCATCAAAGAACTTCACAGCTGTAGATGCCACTACATCTTCTTCGTCTATGCCTCTAATTTCATTTCGAAAAGGAGCAATTAATCGATAGATAGGTTCGAGTAGATCAAATGTTTCCTGTAGTTCTTTTTTCTTTTGCATGTGTAGCTGTGGCAACTCTGCTGCGATCATTTCAATGCATTTCTTCCAAATCGGGACTGCAGTATTTTCAAGAACCCCGTGCCATGCCACCACTGTGCGCATCTGTGCCAGTGCGAGCAATCCCATGTTGATTTGATTCAGGTCTCTCATACTCTCAAAATACTTAAATCGGTGGGAATGTCAAATGTTATATTCTTTATGATTGACGATTAACAAAAGCCTTTATTACTGATCTAGGCGGCGTGAAAGTAGTTCGACACTGCTCTTATCGTCTCCAAAACTATTTTTACCCGGCATGCAAAATTGGCAATCCATGATTTTTGATCTCTTCTCGGTTGAAGACAAGAAGAGAAACCGGGCAAAATTCTTTTTCAACAGTCTTTTTTACGATTCCATGTGCCATGCCATTCCCGGCAGACCACATTCGGTTTTTGCTGAAATGATTGCCGGTGAAAAGCCGGCAACTGTACTCGATGTCTGTTCGGGAAAGTGCTATACCACCCGGGCTTTAGCCCGGTTGTTGCCCGCAAGCCAGATTAATGCACTGGATATTTCACCCGAAATGCTCAGCGTAGCCAGAGAACGCAGCGAAACAGAAAATTTACACAATATCCGTTTTTATGAGCAGAGTGCAGCACAACTTCCCTTTGAGAGTGATTCATTCGATGCAGTCTTTATCAGCCTTGGTTTGCATGAACTACCTACTGAAATTCGCAGCGCGGCGATGAAAGAAATTTTTCGGGTCATAAAACCGGGCGGCAGGTTCTTTATAATGGATCTCGACAAACCGGATAACTTTGGTTTCCTGATGGATTTTTACCTCGCAATTGGCGAACCCGAATATGCTAAAGACGTACTCGCTGGTAGACTAGTCAAATTGCTGCAAAAGTTCGGTTTTGAAAAAATAAAGAAAACCAGCCTGTTGGCAGATTTTTTTCAGGTCATCGCTGCCGGCAAACCAGCAAACGCATAATTTTTTAAAAGAAAATTTACAGACTTTCTACTCTCCAGAAAGTTAAGGCAGGTTTCCCTGCCTTTACAAACTTTTATTTTTTATCTTTTTCTTTCAATGCTGTACTCTTAGCACATTGCTCTTCACTGTAGCGTTGAGAGGGGCATCTGACATTGCTCAACGCCCAACTGTATTTTTTAGAATTCTGTGCATCGACCGCAATTCTTTTTTCAATCTCTGCCAAAGCAGCATCGATCTGCTCAGCTTCACATTTACTTGTCAACCCCGCTGAGGCAGCCGCAGAAATTTCAATTTTTTCATTCCCAAGCAAAGTAGACCACCAGCTGCATACTGTTTTGAGCTCTTCACCGGCAATTTCATAGTGCGACATCGGTGCTCGAATAGCCGAGGCGGCCTGGTAGACATTATCGCTGCCTGCAACTTTCTGAATTTGTGAGAAAGAGTCCATACCGCCATACTGCATGATGGATGCAATAAACCCGCCTTTAAAGGGGGCTTTTTCATCTGCTGAATTATAAATATCCCATAAAGCTTCGGTTCTTTTCTTTATAGAACCAATATTAACAAGAGCTCTTGTCGCATACTGGGCGTAATTTTCATTCATTCTTTTCTTGAAAGCTTTTATGAATGTATCGATGACTTTGTCTTCGACTAACTCAGGGTTCTTGGCGATATTCTTTAATTCAAAACTCGAACCGACATTCCAATTTAAAAAATACGTCGAAGCTGCAGAAATTTTTTCATCATCACTGTCAAAAGTGGCAACCAGCGTTGGCAGAGCTTTGCTTACCCCTACTTTTTTAATGTATTCCTGGCCCATTTTATTTTCATTATTTTTACAGTTTTCGATTTTCCAGCCGTAATTCGATTTTGAAATTGTCTGACTGGCATTTGAAGCTGGCGGATGCATTTCACAGTTGACCGGAATTGCTTCTATTATTTTCAACAGTTCCGGATCTTTCTTAATACCGCAAGCCTGCAGTAACATTACTGTAACAGCAACCATCAGAATCACTAAATTTCTTTTTTGAATTTTCATGTTATCTCCCTATCTTTTCATTCTATTTTTTCAAAATTCTATCATCAGCATTGTAACATCATCATCAAACTTTCCATGGGAAGTGATATAATGAATGTCATTGATCAGATCGTCAAGAAATCTTCTACAACTTTCATTGCCTTTATTCCTGACTTTTTTGATGAGATTTTCTTCTTCGAAATTTTTTCCGCCAGTTTCAGGTATTGTCTCTAAAATACCATCGGTGTAGAGAAGCAAGGTATCGTTTTTCTGCAGTTTCAATTTACCGGTTGCAAAGGTAATATCGGGAAAAATTCCCAGTGGCTTTCCTCGTGCATTGAGTTCAATCACTTTATCTTTCCCGGGGCGAAAAAACAGTGGATATCGATGACCTGCATTTGCAAACTTCATCTCACGTTTTTCAAGATCAACGACCATATAAAATGCAGTCAGATAGTTGCCGCCAAACTGGGGAATCAGAAGTTCATTTAAATTTTTCATGAACGCAGCGGGATTCTGCAACAGAGTATTCTCAAAAGAGGATAAAATCGCATTGGCCAGTACTGATAGAAGTGCTGCTGGCACTCCATGACCAGAGACATCGGCCATCATGACCCCGAATGATTTTGGGTCAGAAAATGTAAACCGGCAGAAATCTCCACCGATTGAAGAGTATGGTGCATAGTATAGAGCCATATCAATGCCGGGGTATGCAGGCACATTACTGGCCATGATGCTGTTCATCAGGCGCTGTGCCCGGTCATGCTCTTCGAGGTTGTCTTTCATCTTCTGCATGAGGTT
The DNA here is from genome assembly GCA_020440825.1 of Leptospiraceae bacterium. Classification (GTDB taxonomy): domain Bacteria; phylum Spirochaetota; class Leptospiria; order Turneriellales; family Turneriellaceae; genus JAGRNJ01. The sequence continues at coordinate 7,979 of JAGRNJ010000075.1, forward strand.
AATATTCTGATAGATAAATGCAAGCTTGGCTGCAATTGCATTCAATACTTCCATGTCGCGGGCAGAAAAAACCAGACGATCTTTCTGGTTCGAAACATTGAGCACCCCGAAGAGTTCATCGCCCATAATCAGAGGGGTTGAAATTAACGACCCTGTTTCATAACGTGACGAGTGTACCGGTTTTTCAAATCGATTGTCATCATCAATATTCAAGATTCGCACTGCTTCCCGGTTTTCTGCCACATAACCGGCAACCCCCACCCCGAAATTTACTTTGATTTCATCGACGATCGATTCATCAATCCCTTTCGAAGCGAGTATTCTCAAAAACTGGTGAGACTCATCTGCGATCATAATAGAGCCGGTCTTGGCTTCTACAATATCTAACGTTCTTTCGAGCAGCCAGTTCGAAAACTGTACTACATCCAGATTCTGCCAGGAATGCTTTTCGATTTCAGAAAGCAGGGCTACCTCAAGAACCCTCTTTTGCAGGTTTTCATGCAATCTCGCATTTTCAAGTGCAACGGCACAGACATCTGCGACATGTTCGAGAAGTTTGAGATCAATTTCATTGAACACCCGGCCATCCGTCTTATTTAAAACCTCAAGAGTACCAATTAACCTGCCCTTGTTGTGCATGGGAACACAGATAAGTGATGTTGTGACAAAGCCGCTGATTTTATCAATTTCTGCATTGAATCGGTAGTCTTTATAGGCATCTTCAATCAAAAGTGGTTTGCAGTGTCTGGCCACCCAGCCGGCAATACCCTGCCCTACATTGAGTCTTAAAAACTGTTTTACAACTTCCCCTTTTTCACCAAGCGCAACCTCGCAATACAGCTGGTCTGTTTCTTCATGCAGTAAGAACAATGAACTGGCTTCTGCTTCGAGCAGTTCCCGGGAACTCTGCATGATCAAAGGCAGTAGCTCGCCAACATGCATGCTGCGGTTTAAGGCCGAACTTAAAGATAATGTGCGAAGTAACTTATGTTGCAGTTCTGATTCTTGCATTTAATTTTTTTAGGGACTCTACGGACAATCTGGGTTTACAGGTTAAGATGCCCACTAAAAATCGGAATGTGTATCATGCTAACAGAAAAGGAAGACGTAAAACAGAAAATAAATCTGCGCTGCAGCGCTCTCTCGATCTCTTGAATTACAAAAGCAGGTCATCCGCCGAACTTAAGAAACGCCTGCTTGAAGAAGAGTTTGATGCAGAAGAAATTGACAGCGCGATAAGGCGCCTGCAAGAACTGCACTTGATCAGCGATGAGGCAATCTCTGCGATGCTTGCCCGTAAGTATGCCCATAAGGGGAATCGATTTATTGAGCAGAAAATGAAGCTTCGCGGTATAGAGCTTCCCCATCGCGAATCAGTATTGGAAACTATGGCGGATGAATTTTCTCGAGCCATCTATGCAGCCCAGAAAAAGATTGGCTCTCTAAAAGGAAAAGATGACAGTCACATTCGACAGAAAATGTACAGATTCCTGGCTTCGTCGGGTTTTGGCAGTGAGGTTATTGGTAAAGTCATGCGTCACTACCCCGCTTTTGAAATTCCAGAAGAATAATTTCTAATATTGTAAAAATCATTATTGACTGAATGACAAAAATTGCCACAAGATCATTGGTTGTGACACAGATTATTATACGGTACTTTAACCTGATGCCGCATCACAGGTTTTTATTCTCAGTATTATTCAGTCGAATACAAGCCTGGAATTTTATTTTGAGATCAGCCATGAAAAGGAGTCATTGAATATGTGCAGATTATTCGGATTCCGTTCAGCGCTTGAAAGTTCACTGCAGCACTCTTTGATTGATGCCGACAATGCACTGCTCGAGCAGAGTACCAGACACTCTGACGGCTGGGGGGTGGCTTATTATCTGCAAAATTCACCTCATCTCATCAAGTCTACCGAAGCGGCTTTCAGTGATCGCATTTTCCAGAAAGTATCGGGGGTTCTTTTTTCCCAGACTGTTGTCGCTCATTTACGTCTCGCTACAATTGGTCAGAAATCTATTTTGAATTCTCACCCATTTCAATTTGGGACGTGGATATTTGCCCATAACGGAAATATTCAGAATTTTCAAAAATACCGTGCACCCCTGCTTGAGAGAATCTCAGAAAACTTGCGCTGCTTTATTCTTGGTGAAACAGACAGTGAAATTATATTCTTTCTTATGTTAACCTTTCTGGCAGAAAATAAAGTCGATAACCATAATCCTGATTTTGAGAATATGCAACGCGCCATTTTCGATGCACTTGCGTTCATTGAAGATGTTGCCGGTAAATTCAGTCTGCTCGATGAGGGCCCAGAGAAAACCTACCTGACCTTTCTGCTGACCAATGGGCGTACCATGTTCGCTTTTCAGGGGGGTAAAAAACTGTATTACAGCACATATAAGCAGAAATGTGACTCGCATGAAACCTGCCCACTTTATTCGTTTTCCTGTGAAAACCAGGTTGAAAATGACCGGGTAAGGCACCTGCTGGTTTCAAGCGAACCGGTACATTCTGCAAACATCTGGCAAGAGTTACCCCCCGGAACCTTAATCGGGGTAAGCGAAGAAATGATCTTTTCAAAGAAAAAGTATCCAGTGAAAGCACTTCAAAGTTTAGAAAAATAATCCGATACTTGTGTAGTGATGGTTATGATCAAAACAACCCTGATTTTTTCGCTGTTCTTATTTTCAGTGCTGAATTGCGCCAGTTCGATACTGCATTCGAGTGGTTCTGTCGACGACTATGTTCGCAGCAGTCCTTATATGGGGCATCAATCTGTGCGATCTTCAGTACCGCAAAATACAGAGACCGAATCTTATGAAGATTTTGAGGCGGATGCACCCATCACTAATGATGTACGTTCATCGATCATGCAGGAAGCAAAAGCCCAGCTGGGAGTTCCCTATAAATTCGGAGGGAACTCACCTTCGGGATTTGACTGTTCGGGACTGACATCCTATGTTTACAAACGCTCAGGCCTGACCCTGCCCCGTTCTGCCTCTGCACAGTTTTCTGCATTGCCTGTGATCAAAAAACCACAGCCGGGCGATCTAGTCTTTTTCAAGACCGATGGCAACAACATCTCCCATGTTGGAATCTACATGGGTAACCTGAAAATGATTCATGCACCTTCGAGTGGTAAAAACGTTGAGATGATTGAAATGAACAATCCCTACTGGAAACCCCGCTATGCAGGTGCCCGCAGTCTGCCCAATTAAGATTTGCGCAGCTGGTTTTTTTGCGCCCTGGAAACCAGAATTTTGAAGACAGTTGCAGCAAACGCTGCAATTCCAAGAATTGTCGCTGCTGCAAATGAAGCGACAAATTCGTATTCATTATAGAGAATCTCGATATGCAAAGGCATGGTAACAGTTTGCCCTCGAATATGCCCAGAGACAACAGATACGGCCCCAAACTCTCCCATTGAACGGGCAGTACACATGATGATACCATGAATGAGTCCCCATTTGATAGAAGGCAGAGTGATTCGGGTAAACATATGCCAGCCGTTTGCCCCCAAGACTATTGCGGCTTCTTCCATTTCAGTGCCCAATTCGTCCATCAAAGGAATCAGCTCTTTTGCCACAAAAGGCAAGGTCACAAATGTTGTTGCAAGTATTACTCCTGGGAGTGCGAAAATTATCTGAACATTACTATCTTTGAGAAAACTGCCCAAAAAACCAGAACTGCCAAATAACAGTATAAAAATCATCCCTGCAACAACGGGTGAAACACTGAAGGGAAGTTCAAGGAGAACTTCGAGTAATCCCCGTATTCTTTTTCCGAAGCGGGTAACATACCAGGCCGCAGCAAGGCCAAAGATTGTATTGATCGTTACCACTATTGCCATAACGATCAACGACAGGCGCAAAGAACTCAAAAGCTCCAGATCAACAAGTGCATTCCAGTACCCAGAAAACCCTTTTTGAAATGCCTGTTCAAAAATTTTGTATACAGGCAAAACGATCACTATTAAAGAAACTAAAAATGCGATGCTGATGATCAGAATTGAAAAAGCAATTGGTTCATTTCGCTTTACTTTCATAATTGAATCTTAACGTTTACGAAATCTGCCTGTTAAATTTACTGTCAGCAGTACAAGAAATGATATTGAGAGCATTAACATGGCGAGTATGATCGCTCCGTCATAGTCATATTGTTCCAGTTTTGATAAGATCAACAGAGGAGCAATCTCGGTCTGGTATGGAATATTACCGGCAATAAAAATAACAGAGCCATACTCACCCACTGCTCTAGCAAAAGACAGTCCAAAACCTGCAAGCAAGCTCGGTGTTATCATTGGCAGAATAATCTTGAAAAATATCTGAGACCAGTTTGCCCCTAAAGTTGCAGCGGCTTCTTCAATGCCAATATCTATTTCTTCGATAACCGGCTGCACGGTTCTTACTGCAAAGGGTATTCCGACAAATGACATGGCTATTACTATCCCCAGTGGGGAATAAGCCACCTGAATACCAGCAGACTCCAGGAACCCTCCCAAATGGCTATTGCTGGCGTATAAAGAGGCAAGACTTATACCAGCCACAGCCGTTGGTAAAGCCAGTGGCAGATCGATGATGGTATCGAGAATTTTTTTACCCGGGAAAGAATAGCGCGCAAGTGGCCAAGCCAATGTGAAACCCATCACAACATTGAGAAGCGCAGAAATCAAGGCCAATCCGAAACTGATTTTACAGGCTGCCCAGATTCTCTCTGAGCTTAAAACCTGTATAATTTTGCTCGTACTGATCTGTGCACTTTGTAAAAACAAAGCTCCTAATGGTATAAGAAGAAACAGACTCAGGTACAACAGACTGATTCCCAATGATAAATTATGACCGGGCAATAATCTGCGATTAGAATGCATTTTACTATTGCTGCGTAAAAATCTGATCAAATATTCCCCCGTCGCTGAAATGTGTTTTTTGTGCTGTAGACCAGTTCGTAAAATACTTTTTCAAATCAAACATCTTCAACTTTCCATATTTCTCGGCATATTTCTTCAATATTATTTTATCTCGCACCCGAAAATGATGTCTGGCAATGACATCCTGTGCTTCCCGTTCATAAAGATACGTCAAATAATTCTGAGCAACCTGCAGCCTTCCGTTATTATAGGCATTTTGGCTTATAACCGCAACGGGAGGTTCTGCAAGAATACTGAATTCTGGAACAACAATCTGTAATTCAGATTCTTTCATTTTTTCAACGGCCAGAAATGCTTCATTTTCCCAGGAGATGAGTACATCGCCAATATTTCTTTGTACAAATGTATTTGCAGCACCTCTCGCTCCCGTATCCAGAACTCTAACGTTACCGTACAGTCGTTTAACAAATTCCCGGGCTTCCATGTCACTGCCACCCTGTTCGCGAATAGCTCCCCAGGCAGCGAGATAGTTCCATCTCGCTCCACCTGAAGTTTTGGGATTCGGTGAAACGACCTCGACACCCGGTTTGGCCAGATCTTGCCAGTTTTGAATATTTTTCGGATTACCTTTACGCACCAGAAAGACAATCGTTGAATAATATGGTGTAGAAGAAAATGGCAGTTTCTGTTGCCAGTCGTTCGGTAGTTTTTCTGCTTTTTCAGCTATGATATCGATATCATATGCCAGAGCCAATGAAACCACATCAGCGTTGAGGCCGTCAATAACACTGCGAGACTGTTTGCCCGAGCCTGAATGAGACATTTGAATTCGAAGTTCTTTTCCTGTTGTTTCAGCAAACTGTTTAGAATAACGCAAATTGATATCTTTGAACATTTCTCTTGTTGGGTCATAGCTTGCATGAAACAGTCGAATGACATTGTCGTTTTCCCTGCAGCCAAAAAGGAAAAGCAGAAAGAAAATAAGTAAAATTGGCTGTTTAAGTTGAAACAGTTTGCGCACTGGTAAACAGTTTGCCGATCTTAGGTGGCTTACTTGAACTCGTCTCAGTCGGGATAGTGAAAATTTTTTCGTTCTTTTTATAATTCTTTGCATCTCACAAACCTTTTTTAATTCTTCAAAATGCAGTCATTGTCAACTCTGTATAAAAAAAGTGTACGTCTCGTTTTCTCTCGCGAGCTGTACTTTCAACAAACCGCCCGGGTTCAAAATACGCATAGCCAAGATTCATATTAACCAGTTCCAGTATCGGGAATCTCAAACGAAAATTCAGTTCCCAGCCAAGAAAGCGACCTGCATTTCCAGTTGAATCACGTAAAACAGCATACCTTTTTTCTGGTACATAAAAACTTTCAAGTTTATTTCGAGATAGCGTTTCTGCTGATAGCTCTTTAGAATAGTTTATTAGAAAAAAGTAAGTTAAAAGTGTGAAAAAGAAGATTATTTTTTTTATGACCATTTTCAAGTCTCCAAATGCTGTATTCCATTCGTCGCGGTAAACTTACTGTAAATACTGAAGTAGATTTTACCGAATTTAAATACTTTAGATTTGCCGTTTTAACAACAACATGAGGTAGTCCTGAAGAAAAGAAAATGTGGTGAATTCAAATGAGATGCATCGCAACTACGCATCATCTGAGAAGTAATTTTTGCAATGGTCGGATGAATCATCTCTAAACAGTTATGCATGCAATGTCCTTTTTTTGAATTCAGGTGAACACTTACTGTGCGCAACCTGTCGTAAAACTTTTTTTTGTATACGCCACGTAAAATGGATACTTTTGGGAAACAATTGCCAACGAGGGTAGAAAGTAATTTCTGATGTCAAAACCTGATAAAATTCTCCCCCGCATTGAATATTCTGGAGTTCTCTCGAATGCAGATTGAGGTTAACAGTTTATCTAAATCATTCGGCGAATTTCAAGCCCTCAAAAATGTTACTCTAGATATTCCCCATGGAGAACTCGTTGCACTGTTAGGACCCTCTGGTTGTGGTAAGACAACCTTACTTAGAATTATTGCCGGTCTGGAATTTGCAGATTCGGGTGAAATCAAATTTGATGGCAGTTCTGTCGAGACGCTCAAGCCTGCTAAGCGCAAAGTCGGGTTTGTCTTTCAGCATTATGCTTTATTTCGGCATATGAGCGTGTTCGAGAATATCAGCTTCGGATTGCAAATCAAGAAAAAAAAAGAAAGACCTGCTCCCGAAGAAATAGTTCGTGAAGTCAATAATCTGCTGCAGCTGGTACAACTTGATCGACTGGGAGACAGGTACCCGCATGAACTTTCCGGGGGTCAACGCCAGCGGGTTGCGTTAGCAAGGGCATTAGCAGTAAAGCCACAGGTTCTCTTACTCGATGAACCTTTTGGTGCTTTAGATGCAAAGGTGCGTAAAGATCTGCGTAGGTGGCTCAGAAAACTGCATGATGAAATGCACATCACGAGTTTATTTGTTACCCATGATCAGGAAGAAGCACTCGAAGTCTCTGATAAAGTAGTGCTGATGAATTCTGGGAAGATAGAGCAATACGCCTCTCCGGAAGAAGTCTATAGAAACCCGGCTTCACCATTTGTCTTTCATTTTTTAGGTACTGTAAATCTCTTTCACGCCCGCCCTCAGGCAGAAGGTACCCAGGAGAATAACCGGGCTTCTACGGCATATGTTCGACCGCATGAAATTGAAATCGATATTCAGCCTCTTGAGCCGAATAACCCGGTAGCAGAAATTGTCTTTCTGCAGGCGACCGGCCCGGTTGCGCGCCTTGAAATCAAAGACCTGCTCTCGGCACAGGTTATTGACGTTGAAATGAATACCGACAGAATCAGAGAACTCGGAATCAAAAAGGGCAGCAATGTTTATTACCGGGTAAAGAACATGAAATTTTTTGAAGAAGATTTCGTTATCTGAAATTTTTACTCCCTGGAATATTTTTTTGACAGACAGAAAGATTGATTTTATCTGAATTTTTTTTCAAATTTATTCTCTATGGTGACCTCTGAAAAAGTCCCTCCATGCAATTTTTCAGAGGAAATTCTGCG
>JAGRNJ010000076.1 GCA_020440825.1 Leptospiraceae bacterium
GGTAACAGTACCGGGCAATATGAAAATAAAAGCAAACATTCTGCTTGTCGAAGATGACCCGGTTATCGCAACTTTTGAAAAACATCAACTTCAGCACTATGATTATTCTGTTAGCCATGTAACGTCAGGTGAAACTGCAGTTACTGAAATTGAAAACAAGAACTTTGATCTTATTCTAATGGACATTGATCTTGGTGACGGCATCGATGGTACGGAAACTGCTGCTCTGATATTACAGAAAAAAGATATACCGATACTCTTTCTGTCTTCTCATACTGAGCCTGAAATTGTTGAAAAAACCGAATCGATAACCACTTACGGTTACGTGGTAAAGAACACAGGAATCACAGTACTCGATGCCTCTATTAAAATGGCTTTGCGTCTGTTTCAGACAAAGACCCAGGAAAAACTCATACAAAAAGAATTAGAAATCAGTGAAAAAAGATACCGGCTGCTCTTTGAGCACATTACCGAAGAAGTGCATCTTTGGCAGGTAGTTCGAAATGAAAATAATGAAATTATCAGTTGGGTACTCATTGACGCCAACCCGGCTGCCATTCGTGCCTGGGAAAAATCACGGGAAGAAACTATCGGGAAGCGCACAGAAGAAATCTGGCCGGATGCAGATCCTGTTAAAATTTTTCTGCCGGTGGTTCAGAAAATATTCGCAGAAAATAAACCGCATTCCTGGCAGCAGTTTTTTCCTGGAACCGGTCAGACCTTATTGATGACCAGTGCACCGTTTGATGAATACTTTATATCAACGGGAATGGACATCACACATCTAATAGCGAAATAGATAGTCAGATAGTAAGGTTAGAATCGGGAGAGGCGGGTGATGTTTTTCAGCTTGCTTCTACTTTTAGATTCGAATTGTTCTTAGAGAATGTTCGCTTGTGATTAAGCTATTTCTGAATTTGTTCTATTGTAATTTCATGCTTAAAGAGTACCGCTCATCGAAAACCCCTTGAGGTAATTGCAATATATATTCCCCGTTTTAAGAAGTAAAAATTATTAATAATCTTGACGGCGTAAGACTTCTTTAATAGTGGCTTTGCCAAAGATTCAAGGTAATATAGAATTTTTTAGATGAGGATAAATAAATGAATATTCTGCACATTATCAGCGGTGATTTTCTGGCAGGTTCTGAAACTTACGCGGTAAATCTGGCGAACTGCCAGATAGAGCATGGCCATTTGGTGTATATTGCGGGCAGCGATTTATTTTCAGAGACAGATGCAGAATTCATTCCTGTGCAAATTCACAATCGTTCATTCTTTAACCGCATAAAAAATGTAATCTCTCTGGTGAGAATTATTCATCACCATAATATAGATGTTCTGCATGCCCACAGCCGGGCTGCATCGTGGGTTGCCTGCTATGCTGCGAAACTTACCCGCATTGCGTTCATATCGACCTTGCATGGACGTATGCATATTCATCGCTCTTCAAAAAAAAGCAATATCTATGGCAGTCACGCGATTGCTGTGTGTGATGATATTCACGAGCAGATGCTGAAAGAGGCAAACTGTTTTCAAAGTGAGAGGGTGCATGTCATCCGCAATGGCATCGCAGTCTAGTTCTGCAAAGATCTGCATTATAGGCAGACTCTCGGGGCCAAAGGGTATTGTCATTCGCACAATGCTCGAGAAGATATCTCCCCGTCTATTTCAAGACTTTCCCGAAGTTCAGGTCTTAATTTGCGGAGAGCCTGTTTTGCCGGTCGATATTGACTTTTCAAAGCGTTTTCCCCGGGTTCATTTTCTGGGAAAGCTGGGTTCAAAAGCTCTTCCGTATCAGGAAGCCTCGTTGGTGATCGGTGCAGGCCGGGTTGCCTTAGAAGCGATGCAACACAAAAAGCCGGTTCTGGCTTTGGGCGAAAAAATGTATGTAGGGCCGATAAATGAAGAAACAAAAGATCTTGCCATGCGCAGCAATTTTGGTGACTGCAGTGGCCAAGAGAACTTTGACTTTGATAGAATGTATGAAGATCTCAAGATCATTCTCACCTCTCCGGAAATTACACACAGGTATGGCGAATTTGGCCAGAACCTGGTTAAAGAGCACTATAGTTTAAGCGCTATCGAAGAAAGTGTGCGCAATATATACCATGAAGCCTTATTCGAATCGAATTTAAAGAGGATAAAAGAAATCCCGGTTCTCATGTACCATCGGGTTACCCCGGGCTCTCTAACCGATTCAATTTACAATATCTATGTTACGAAAGAAGAGCTAGAAAAGCAGCTGATTGATATAAAGAAGCGCAATCTTACCCCGATACATTTTGCTGATTTCTTTTCAGGAACCTTGCCGAAGCGGCCGGTCATTCTCACATTTGATGACGGCTATCTTGATAATTACCAGAATCTCTATCCGCTCTTGAAAAAATATAAAATGAAGGCGGTGATTTACTGTCTGGCGGATGCATCGGTGCAGAACAATAAATGGGATCTTGAGGCAGGCGAACCAGAAACACCTCTCATGAAACCGGCCCAGATCGCAGAGTTGAGCCATTCGGGTCTGGTAGAAATCGGGTCGCATGGTTTAGAGCATCGAAAACTAACCACTCTCAATGAAGTTGAAGTACAGAGAGAGCTGACTCGATCGAGAAGAATTCTAGAGAAAATTACCGGGCGTCAGGTCTACAGTTTCTGTTATCCCTATGGAGATCATAATCAAAAAATCAGAGAGATGACCCGGGTCGCGGGGTACAGGTTCGGGGTTGCTACAGACATGGGGCCTGCGAAATTCAGTAAAGACTTATTCTGTATTCGACGCATTCAGATATTCCCCAATACTCCTATTCGACAGTTTCGGCGCAAGACCAGCGGCTGGTATCTGCGCTATCGAAAATTAAAGGGAAAGAAGGGGTTTAAAGGTTATTAGTCTTATTCAATATTCTGACATATTCCAGTACAGTTTTGCTCCCAGCAAAAAATAATTTTCGACCCTGGCAGAGAAGTTGAATTGATAACCGAGATAGACCTCTGGGGTAAGATTACTGCCGGTTAAAAAAGCGGAGAGTCCGGCAAAGACTCCCGCCGAGTTCTGCCTGCCGGCCTGGTAAGTCAGATCGAGATTCAATAAGGGCAGAATAAGTCCCGCCCCCAAGCCTCCCCGAATCAGAGTAGTCTCATCGCCGGGGCGATAAGCTATATTCAAGCGGGCATGATAGCTGATGATTCCGAAACCACCCCATAAAGCACCAACTGCATAGGCGGGAGATCTGCCATTGGTGTGAAAATCCATACCCAGCCCAATTCCTCGTATTTTTTCTTCTGAATAGCCACTGCCAATGACCGGTTGTAAAACTGCGGCTAGCGTAGACGCTGATACGAGAAGAAAAATTCGTAAATTAAAACCCCAACGTGAAATGTTTGAGTGTCTCTGGAGAAGATCATAACGAGCCTTTGCGGGCAGTAACATGCGATTGGCATTCATGGCTGTAGGTAGTTTCGGCAATTTACTTTGTCAATTCTTAAAGGCTCTCAGAAATTGACTTTTATACTTGCCTGTTGACCCCAGGTGGGAACCGGTTGAAAGCAAAAAATTGCAGAATTCTGGAGCCTCGACCCAATATCTTATTGTGGCAATTTACAGGAAGAATTCAATTTTCTTGACATTGAGATGAACCATGGTATATCTACATATGCCCGTTTTAGCAGGTAAACCTTCTAAGGCCAGAGAATTTTCCCGGTTGTCCGAGGGTACATTGGCACAATTGATTGATGGAGAGATTGTTATGTCCCCTGCACCAAAATCATTTCATCAGCAAATTGTAGGTAATTTGTACTCTGAACTGTGGTTATTTTTGAGAAAAAATCAGATTGGCAAAGTATACATTTCGCCTATCGATGTCAGATTCTCTGAAAATGAAAGCTATCAGCCAGATATTGTATTCATTGAGAATAGAAAACTGGATATCATTCACGAATGGGGAATTGACGGGGTGCCCACTCTGGTAATCGAGGTGCTTGCTTTATCAACTGCGTATTATGATCTCACTCACAAAAAAAGGGTCTATGAAGAATCGGGTGTAAAAGAATATCTGGTGATAGATCCTATGGAGCTGACCGGTGAATTGTTCAGAAACGATGGAAACTCGGCTTTCGTCAGCCAGGGAGTTCAGCGCACGAAAGGGAAGATTCTCTTTGATACCCTGCCGGGTTTCATCGTTGAGCTTGAAGAGATTTTCAAGAAATAACCTGTATGAAAATTTTGAAAAGATAAGTAAGTAGCTGCGCAGCTTTTCATTAGAAAGCCGCGCAAACTCATTGTCAACTGCCTTTAACTTCAATTTTTTTCAATTGTCTTCAGTATAAAAAAATCTTTACCGGCGGTAATGACCAATCGTTCATGAACTTATGTTCACGCACTTATTTCGATCGATTATGGTTACTATTCGTTTTCCTGCCATGCTGTTATTGACTGCATTTTTTACAACCTGGGTCTTGTTGCTCATTCCATTCCCTTATAAAATTCGAATTTTCTTTGGCAAGAGGCTGTTAAGCTACTGGGCAAAGACCTGCTGCTGGCTGTACTTTATACGCATCACTGTTGTTGGTAAAAAACCAAAAGTAAGGGCGGGTACCCTGGTAGTCTCAAACCATATAGGCTATTGGGATGTTATTATATTAGGAAGTCTGTTTCCGACCGTGTTTTTGTCAAAAGCAGAAGTGAAAAGTATGCCTATTGTGGGACAGGGAGCATGGGCAGCCGGAGTACTGTTTGTTGATCGATCATCTGCCACCTCAGGGGCGAAATCCATCCGCAATATTGCCAAAGGCATTACCCAGGGGGCAACGATTATTGCTTTTCCTGAGGGTACCACAACCAAGATACCTGAAATTCGGGATTTCAAACTTGGTACGTTCAAATCAGCAGTGCTGGCAGATATTCCTATTCAGCCGGTGGGCTTTACCATGACTGAATTTGCCGAAGAGGGATGGCATGATGAACCTATGATGGCCCACTATTATAAACGGGGCGGTAAATTGAGCCACCATGCATTTGTAGCCTTTGGTGAACTGATTCGAGCAGAGGGGGATGACCCCGCCCATGCCAGGGATGTAACCAAAAAGGCAGTCGAAGAGGCTTTTGCCAGAGCGAATGCGGCGAAGATAGCAAAGTACCCGCATAAGGCATAGGCTATGGAAAACCATAGCAGTCTGCAACTTCCGGACCTGCTGTCTGATGAATTAACCAGAGGCGAGGCCTTGTCTCGCCTTATTGAACTGCGCGATATTGAAATCGCAGAGATTCTCGAAGAACTGGAGAATGAAGATCTGCTCTCTGTTTTACCTGCATTGGAGAAAGAGCGCAGAGGGGCCATTGTCTCTGAGTTTGACATGGATAGGCAGATCTTCCTGTTTGAACATACCGAACCGGCAGAATTTTCTGATACATTTGAACATATGTATCCTGAAAGCCGGGCAGACCTTTACCAGAATCTGAGCCGGGTGCAGCAGGTTACCTTGCTGCCTTACCTTCCCAAGAATGTTCGTACCGATGTTATTAAACTGAGTTCCTACCCGCCTGAGACTGCGGGTGGGATTATGACGACAGATTTTGCTACCGTTCAGCAGAAGATGACGATAGAGAATGCCATCCGCAAGGTACGCAAAGATGCACCATCAAAGAAGATGGTTTATTATATATACGTGGTCAACTCAGAAATGAAACTGCAGGGTTTTGTCACTTTGAAAGATCTGATTATGGCAGAACCTGACGTGCAGGTCAAAGATATTTTGCATGAAGAATTTGTCTATGCCAGCATAGATGAAGACCGGGAGACCGTAGCGCGCAAGATTGAGAAATATGATCTTGTTGCAATTCCGGTTATCAATGACCAGGGCCAGCTGCTGGGAATTGTAACCCATGATGAAGCTCTTGAAATTATTCGGGCCGAACACACAGAAGATCTCGAAAAATTCATGGGTATAGTACCGGCCAAAGATGACCTGTATTATCTGGATACTTCAAGCTGGCGTCATTTCAAAAAGAGAGTAGTGTGGATCGTCTCACTTGCTGCAGTCGGCATTGTCTCTGGTTTCATTATTCACCGTTTCGAGAACACTCTGCAGAAACTGCTGATTCTGGCACTGTATATGCCCATGGTTGCAGATACCGGGGGCAATGCAGGCAGCCAGGCAGCAACCGTTGTTGTAAGGGCAATGGCCCTGGGACAGGTAACCGCCCGGGACTGGTGGCGGGTTATCTGGAAAGAAACCAAAATATCAGTTTTGCTGGCAGTGTGCCTGGGAGTGATTGCTTTTGGCAAGGTAACGATCTTGTCATGGGAGACAGAGATTCCCCAGGCGTTTTCACTGGTGAGAATAGCATTTGCAATATCGGTAGCTCTGGCCTTACAGGTGGTAACTTCAACCATGATCGGGGCAGGTTTGCCCTTGATGGTAAAAAGGTTCGGCGGAGACCCTGCAGTGGCCGCTTCGCCGGCGATTACCACCACTGTCGATATCACTGGTCTACTGATCTATTTCGGAGTCGCAACATGGTTTTTTTCACTGTAATTAATTATGAAGTTCGAATGGGATGTCAAAAAGTATGATAAAAATATTAAAAAGCACGATATTGATTTTATTGAGGCTAGTTATATTTTTGGCGACAAGAACATTCTTTCATTTTTTGATGCCGCGCATTCTGAAACTGAAGAGCGATAGATTTCTTTGGGAAACTCAAGTACAGGTAAATTAATTGTCGTATCGCATACTTTTATTACCTTGGAACAAGAAGACCTTGTCAGAATTATTTCTGCCCGATTAGCGACGAAATTTGAGATGAAGGTGTACTATGAACAAAGAAAAGAATAAGGATATTGAACTAGAGCATGATTTTTCAAATGGGATTCAGGGAAAATTTTTTCGTTCAATCTCTGAACATAAAATCCCATTTTACTTAGATTCAAGTATTCAAGAATCACTATTAAACAAAGCAAAAAGTTTGAATATAGATGCTGAAGTCTATATGAACACTTTGGTAAAAAAGCTGCTTAAATCGGGATGAATTTTTTCCTTTATTCGTGCTAAAAGGGCCGAGAATAACTGAGTTTTTCGAGCTGCCCTTAAAATAAATCGACAGGGTTTCTTTAAATTCAACTTAACCCAATGACAATCTGGGAAACCGTAGTTCTCTCTATTATTGAAGGGCTAACAGAATTTTTACCAATCTCATCAACCGGGCATATGATTTTGGCCTCAACTGCCATGGGCATTCATGAAAATGAATTCGTGAAAACATTTGAAATTGCCATTCAACTGGGTGCAATCTTGGCAATCGCATTGATGTACATCCGACGGTTTTTTCAAACCCTGACCATATACTATAAACTTTTCATTGCCTTTTTACCTACCGCGATTGTCGGCCTCTTAGCCTACAAATACATCAAAGCCTATTTGTTCAACGCTCAGGTTGTTGCGATTTCTTTGATCATCGGAGGGGTAATTTTGATTTTGATCGATAAATGGGTCTTTCAGAAATCTTCAAAAGCAGCTGACTTAAATGAAATACCCTACAAGAATGCATTTTTTATCGGCCTCATGCAGTGTCTGTCAATGATACCGGGTACATCCCGGGCCGCAGCAACCATTGTAGGCGGGGTGGTAAACGGCCTCGATAAAAAACAGGCGACTGAGTTTTCATTTCTTCTGGCGGTGCCGACCATGGTTGCTGCAACCGGTTATGATCTTCTGAAAACCCCGGTACAGTTTACGCAGGACCAGTTGCTGTTGCTCTTGCTCGGCCTTGTCTTGGCTTTTATCTCAGCATGGTTTGCTGTGAAAATTTTCCTGAAAATAATTGAAAAATATGGCTTCAAGCCGTTTGGTTACTATCGAATTATTCTTGGGGTTGCTTTTTTAATTTTTGTGCAGAAGGTTTAGCTATTACAACTTCTGATACTTTCTGCGATTGATAATCGCAGATATCCATGCAGCAGCCATCAGCCCCAAAACCGGGAAGGCAAAATAATGATGCACCTGGATGCTGCCGGCTATGATTCCCAATATGCCACCCAAAACCTGAATGACAACCAGATTGCCGCCGGTATTGTCTAAAATCATTTTCTCGAGTTCATCAGTGTCAAGCTTCATAACCTGCGCTTCGACCATTTCAGTGACATTGATTTTCTGAACTACTTTGTTGATATTGGTGGTGAGTATACCTCGACCTTTTTCAGAATCAATAAATTTTTGTACGCGGTTTTTAATCTGGGTTAAGACTTCACTGATGGCATCGTCAATCTTCGCCCAGTTTTTTTCATCATTTAGATATTCTCTTAGCCATATAATTGCACTATCAAGCATTGTTTGACGGGTAAAGTCACCTGCTGTATTTACCAGATTCTTGATGCGTTTCATGACAATTGCCTGTTGAGCATCATCGTTCATCTGGTTTTCAAATTCTTCGACCAGGACATCAAACATGCCCAGGAGTTGTTCTGTGGTATCAGGGTCATTGATAAACCTTTGCAGAACATCTTCCATGGATTCCTGATGAAATGAGAACATATTTTTAAGACTTAAGCCCACTTTACCTATTGTATTCTTTCGATGCAGGTACTCTTCGAGAGCTGTGTTCATCGCCCTGGCCATCGAAGGAATTTCTTTGAGGGCCGCCTTGCGTATAAGGTCTGCTATCTCGACCCTGTTTTCCCGGGTTTCGAGATATTCGACAAGCTTGTTGCGAATCCAGTCCCAGCTTTTTTCAACCTGTTCAGGTGATCGTGCCCAGCGCTTGATTACTTCTTCACTGAAATCAAACGTTTTCTCAAGAAGGCTCGGGCCGTTTTCTTTTAAGAAATCAATGATCGCTCCCGTGAACTCTGCACGGGAGTGAGGATTTTGCAAAGTATTATCTATCCACTCGCTTAATTTTTTAGCTCCCTGATCGACCAGTTTTTTCTCTTGCAGGTAATTTATGATTACTTCGGGAGCAAGCAAATTCTTTTGCACACTTTTACCAAGTGAGCGGGCAATCTGTGGCTGGTTGCGCGGAACAAGACCGGCCCAACCTAAGACTTTACCCTTTTTGGGCTGAAACAGCATTCGAATGGCCAGATAATTGGTAAAATAACCGACAATCCCACCCATTATGACTATAAAGGCTGCATTTACATAGCGGTTTTCCTGAAAAAATGTAAGCTGGGCAATCCACAAGGTTATGGCTGATATCAGGATTCCATAACGAAACCAGACATCTGCTGCGATCCAGTTCATGAGTTAGACAGTCAAAGGGTGCGCTACGGTCAAGAAGAATGTGACATAATCAATTTTGTGATTTCAGCATTTTTGCAGCGTAAGCATACCCGCCATCTGCAGCATCGACAAAATGAACTTCTCTTGTACTGCCGGTATGCAATATACAGGTGAGCAGGGCACGATTTGAAATATGATAGCCATAGCGGATGCCTGTATTCTTCTTTAAAATCTCCAGCATCGCGATCAAACGTTCTCTCTGATCCCGGGTTGCCGAAACGACCATTTTCAGAGATCCATCATATTTTCGAAAATCTGAGGAGACAACGTTGTATTTTTTGAGATCTTTCAGCTTATAGGTCATAGCCTTGATAGGTAACTTGAATCGCATGGCTAGATTTGAAATAAACATTTCAAACTTCATTTTGAACAGATAAAGAGTATGCCTGAATCCCGAGCGGCTTCTGGTCTGGGCTGTAGCTTCTTTCGACAATAAATTTTTATCTTGCTCTGACTCTAATGTTTCTTCTCTTAAAGGATGATAATATTCCTGTGTACCCAGGATCTCTTCTATTTTAGCCAATGTATTATCGACGAGGCGCTGGTCATCCGCCTTTTCAAAACTGACAATCAATGAAATCGTTTCACCATTCGGGCTCGGGATATCCCGCCAACGGCAGGTAAAACCGGTAAAATCTGCCTTCGCTTTAATGGGTTCATCTTGCGGCAGAAGCCATTTTTCTGTGGGATCTTTAAGAAGAGCCTCTGCATATGCAAAACCGTCTCCCATCATTGCTGCCTGGGAATAACGTTCAGAGACAATAAATTTTCCCAGGAAAAGATTTTTCCCTTTATCGTAAACCTCTTTTACCGGGACAATCGCAACCCGCAGATCAAGATCATAAAGCAGCTTCGACTGCAAACGTGTATCTGCCAGAATCGAGCGGCAACTAAGGGCGACATCAGGAGGTACTAAAAAAGTAATACCATCACCGCCGAATAAAAAGGGGTGCTCCAGGCTCTGGTACTGATTGGCAAGTGCAATCGCAGCCAGGGCACCTGCGACATTGACATCTTTGTAGCGGCCGGCTTCTATGGCGATCGTCGAATTGATAACATCTGTCATTACCAGAAACCAGTCATTAGGTACTTCGCGGTACAAGGCCGGATTGCTGATGTCCTTGAAGTTTGTAATTTCAGGTAGTTTCTGGTAAAAATCAAGACTCATAACCTAACAGTTCGTATTTTGAGTCAAAACGGCAAGAAATTTCTATAATTTCAATGGAAACCCGTTACTATAGCTGTGGAAATCCACAGCTAAAGATCGAAGAAGGCCATTTTTCCATTCGAAATGATTTTTACTAAAACGTATCATTTTAAGACCCCTTGCGATCAGAAGACGGCGATAAGTTTTACGAGGTCTCAATAACCGGTGGATATGCAACTGTATTGCCAATCGTATCAGAGAGCTCACTGATATCTGCATTTTATATGCAATCAATCTCAAGGTGTTTTCATCTTCACCATACAAGCAGAGTTTTAGGCGATGACCATTGGCTCGAGCGCACCTCATGCTGGGGATTTCTCCAGCTAGAGTTTCCAGTTTTCTGGGATTATGCAATAAATTGAACACACAATAGCGCACTACCCAGGAAAAGGTAGAACGGGTGATCTTTCTTGCCAAAGAAATCTGTTCCCAGGTATTCAGATCAACAATTGTTTCCCAAATATTTGAAATTGGTTCAGGAATTGGGAAAGGGGGTTGTTTATAACATCTCATATATGGATATACCTGAAAAACTTAAATTTGTTTCATGAATTGTTACAAATTTTTATATCTCAGAAACCAGTTTGTTACATAAAAATAGTAACCTTTCTTTATCAAACAGAGAAACTCTGTTGAAAAGGAGATAACATGAAAAAAATTTTTAAGATAGTTTCAGGAATTCTTTTAGGCGGATTGATGCTGGCAGCTTGTGGCAGGCATCACCACCATGGTTTCAGTGAAAAAAACGCTGAAAAAATAAAAAAAAGAATTTCTTCAAAACTCGATCTAAACGAGTCCCAGGAGAAAAATCTGGATGTCGTTTTCAATGAATTAAAGCCAGAGTTTGAACGAATGAGAGAATTGAGAAAAAGTTTTCAAGAAGAACTGCTCAAACAGTTGAATGCCGGGCAGCTTGACGAAGCCGCATTAAACGCCAAGATGGCAGAAATGGAAACCCAGTTTACATCAGCTCGAGCGAACTTTGTTTCTCAGGCTGTACGATTCTATTCAACTTTGAATGATGAACAGAAAGAAGAGATTCGAGAAAAAGCTGCAAAATTTGCTGAGCGAATGAACGACCGAGGCTAAAATGTCTGAACCCCGCATAATGATACTGGATGATGATAAAAAACTTGCTTCTTTAATCTGCAAGTATCTTTCAGGTTTCAATATGACGGGGTTTTCTGAAAGTGATCCTGTTGTGGGTCTCGAACGATTAAAAAAAGAAAAATTTGATGTGTTACTGCTCGATGTCATGATGCCAGGTAAAAATGGCTTCGAAGTGTTGCAGGAACTTCGGTCAAATAAAATTCAACTTCCCGTAATCATGTTAACTGCGCGCGGCGAAGTTGCAGATCGAGTCATGGGACTTGAGTTAGGTGCAGATGATTATGTTCCCAAACCATTTGAGCCTCGCGAAATTGTTGCCCGTATTCATGCAATTCTCAGAAGAAAGCCTGCGAACACAGAGTCTGATATTTGGCGGGGAGAGAAATTTTCGATTGATTATATTTCAAAAAAAGTAATTCTGGACGGACAAAATTTACGTCTGACCTCAATGGAGTACCGGCTTCTGGAATATCTGGTAAAAAACTCCGGACGTATAATCAGTCGCGATGATATCACAGAATACCTGAAAGGAGATGAGTTCGAACCTTTCAATCGTTCTGTAGATATATTGATCAGTCGTTTGAGAAATAAGTTAAAAGATGATGTAAAAGATCCTCAATATTTACGCACAGAACATGGAATGGGTTATGTCTTCATCGGCAAATAGATCTCTTGAAGAAAAGCCCCAGAAAAAGCATTCTGTTTTTATTAAACTGACTCTGCTTCTTGCTCTAGCTGCTTTTCTCATTCATCTGGTGCTTGCCTTCAGCTGGGGAAGAATGTTTTCTGAAGATCGTTCTTTCATGTGGAAAAATCTTGAATCATATCTTCAATTGGCAGCAATTGACCTGCAGAAAAATCCATCCGCTGAGCATCTTTTGAATTTCAAAAAACAAACTGACCTTGATGTAGCTTATTTTCCGCATACTGGTGAATCTGTAAAAACCGATCAAAATCTGAATCTTGAAAATGCACTAACGTATGCTGAAAGAGACAATGCAAAAAAATATTTCAGAAGGGGAGTCATCTCTTACAAGGTCAAGTTATCCTCTGGATATATGGTTTTTGGACTTGATCTAAGAAGAATTCGCCAGCCTGATTCTGCAGCATGGTGGGTACCTGCATTGCTTATCCTGCTGATATTGTTTTTAGTAGCATTAATCGCCCGTTACTGGCTGCTCCCGATAAAATATTTATCTGATGCTGTCCGCAAAGTGCAGGCAGGGAACCTTAATATTCGACTACCTGAAAACCGGCGCGATGAATTCGGGGCTCTTGCAAAAGAATGGAATCGCATGCTCCAGAAAATTCAAGATCTGATTGCCGGCCGAGAACGTTTATTGCAAGATATGAGTCACGAAATTCGCTCCCCTTTGACAAGACTGCGTTTGATGATTGAAATGCTCCCTGAAGACAATGACCGTCATGATCTTGAACAGGAACTTGCAACAATCGTCAGCATTACTGAAGACATTTTAGAAGAGGGAAGAGCAGGCAATGCACAAGCGCAATTGAATGTTTCACGTTTCGAGCTTCAGCAGTTTTTATTTTCTATTGTACAAAAATTTTCTGTAGTCAAAATTGATCTTCAAAATCACAGTCCTGCTGTATTGTTAAATGCAGATAAAACCCGTTTGTTGCGACTGTTTTCGAATCTATTCGATAATGCAGTGCGCTATGCAAATCAGGAGAACCCTGTGGTTAAAGTTACAGTCATAGCAAAGGAAAGCCAGGTGCAAATCTCAATTGAAGATAATGGTCTGGGTGTGAGCCAGCAGCATCGCGAACATATCTTTGAACCTTTTTTCAGGGCAGATTCTGCTCGAACCCCGGGCAGTGGCTTCGGGCTCGGGTTAAGTATCGCGCGACGTATTGCGCGGCAGCATGGCGGAGACCTTTTTCTCGAAAATATTAATCGTTTCGTTGTTGTTCTCCCCTTTTCATAATCGGAATCACTGACTTCTCAAAAACGTTATTTTGTTTTGACAGGGTCAACAGATAGTCAATCGACGTCCCAAAGTTTAGCGGGGGAATTGCATGTCTAAAATTAGCAAGATTTTAATTATTCTGGTGATTGGTTTTCTATCTATTTCGACAAGCAGCTGCAAGAAAAGCAAGAAAGTAAAGCATAAGAGTACAACCAGTTTGAATTCTCATAAAGTACGAACATCAGGAAACAGTTTTACTGTTATGATCTATATGGTAGGTTCAGACCTGGAAAGTGACGGAGGGGCTGCCTCCAGTGATCTGGATGAAATGATGACTGCTGGCTCCACTGATCAAGTGAATATTATAGTCCAGACAGGCGGAGCCACCCAATGGGAAAATGAAAATGTTGATCCCGATTCGGTTCAACGCTGGAAAATCTACAGAGATGAAATGGAAGAAGTGCAGAATCTGGGTACTGTAAATATGGGGCAATCTGCCTCATTGAAAGATTTCATTATTTGGGGAACAAAGAATTATCCCGCTGATCGTTTTGTTCTTATTCTTTGGAATCATGGCTCAGGGAGCATTGATGGTTTTGGTGCAGATGAACTGCATGATAATGATACAATTACCCTGCCAGAGCTTGAGAAGGCTTTCAGTTCGGCGTTTGAAAGTACCGCGAAAAAATTTGAAATTATTGGTTTTGATACCTGTCTTATGGCAACTCTGGAAACTGCTCATGTAATTGCACCCTATGCTGAGTATCTGGTTGCCTCTGAAGAACTTGAACCGGGCCATGGCTGGGACTATGGTGAATTCCTAAGACCGTTAGGTGAAGAGCCCTCAATGACCGGCCCTGAACTCGGTAAATATATAATAGATGGTTTTGTTAAGCAGGCTACCGAACAGGGAAATCGGGACAGTATTACACTTTCTCTCATTGATTTAGAAAAGATTCCGCAACTGGTGTCATCATTAACTCAATTTGTAGATACAGTCTGGCCAGATGAAATTCCCAAGAATATTTCTGATGAAGAAGCAGACAAAATAGACGACCAGATTTACGCGGTCGCAAATGCCCGCAGTCGGGCACAGGATTATGGCAATTCTTATGAAGAGCAGACCTTTACAGATATGGTAGACTTGGGAGATTTGGTCAATAAATCAAATGCTGAATTAAAGTTACCGCAGGGAGACAAAGTAATTGAAATTCTGGAGAGCGCGGTATTGTATAACGTTGCCGGCCGTGCAACGAAAAACGCAACGGGTCTCACAGTTTATTTTCCCTTTAAAGATAAAGATGCATTTGAAAGAAATTTGAAAATCTATGAGACGTTAAATTTTCCTGATTCCTACAAGTCATTTATTTATGAATATGCTCAGATCATGCTTGAAGATAATGATCCGGTAGATTTTGAAGATGAAGAGCCCGATGAACTTGATGAAAATTCAGAATTTGTCAGCCAGCATGAGGCAGAGCGGGAAAAACGAAGCTCATCTGAAAAAGCAAAAATTTATCAGGCAGAAATTGAAGATGATAAGATGGATGACCTTGATAAGGTCTATTCTGTTCTCATGCGATTTGACGAAAAGACAGGACGGGAAATCTATATTGGTATTGACAACGATGTTTGGGTAGAAGGTAAAACGGCCAAACTTGAATGGTTCGCAGAAACCATCACATTAGATGGCCATTATGTTTCATTTTTCGTTGAATTTGAAGATGAAGAGATTACACAATATGCAATTCCTATAAAACTGAACGGTAGGGAGATGGATCTTTCAGTGATTGTTGAAAATGAAACGGGCGATTATGAAATCCTGGGTGCAAAAGGCAGTGTAGATGCCGAGACGCACATTGCCGATCGGCGCATGTATGCCTTAAAAGAAGGTGATAAAATTACTCCGCGCTATTATTATGAAGAAAAGAATGGAAATTGGGGTATCTTTGACGGTGAAACATTTGTTCTCAGTAAAGACTATCAGATTGATTATGTGCCTTTAAAGTCGGGAAAATACAATCTCTATTTTCAGACCATCGATTATGCCCAAAATGATTCTTACTCAAAGCCGATATCTATTAAGGTGCCATAGAGTTTTCTCTTGCAATTCGCGATTCGATGAATTGGCAGAAGAGTGTTGCCTTGAAAAAAAATTAAGGAATCTCTGAAAAACTGTAAGTTTTGAAGATATTCCTGACTAGAGATGAGGCGGAACCCTGGGAAGCATTCAACGTCAAAATATTTCAAATCAATTTTTTGTTTTCAATCTGAAGGCAAAAACGTCTCATTCTCTATGAAGCCGACATTGTTAGAT
>JAGRNJ010000077.1 GCA_020440825.1 Leptospiraceae bacterium
CAGGCGCACTTTGCCGCCGCCATTATTGGTGACACTTGACACGGTAAGAGCCGACAGGCCCACCCGGGTGATGCCCCATAAAAAATCTCTCAGCTCGGTGTATTTGTCATGAGCTAGAGTTGCACCGCTGCCAGTTGCCCCTATTGTTCGGGCGTCCATAAAGAGGTAACCGAACATCTCTTTGACTGCTGCAGTCTCTGAGCCTACTGAGCCCATGAGTCGCCATTTATGTACAGAATTATCGAAGTCTGCCAGTTGTGCATTGGTGATGGCTGCCAGTGAGCGAATCCATCCGCCTAACTGCTGACAGTATAGAATCTTACCGCTCGCATAATTTTCACCGGCTGCCCAGATATTATTTTCCAGGGTAAGGGCAGGCACTTCATTGGCAATTGCCCCGATGTTGCCAATTTCAGAAATATCTACTTTCGGCATTAAAGGAAAGCCAAATTCTCGAATTGAGTTTTTCAGGCTCATTCTTCCCAGACCTCAACTAACAGCTGAGCATTATAAATAGAAATCTTTTGCGCTGCCAGGGCATTGCCTTCATCCTGGTACAGGTCTTCATAATCTTCTGTCAAGTCGCCATCACTGAAATCTACATCGATCGATGATGTCATATTATGACTTACGAAATTAGGTACCAGGTAACCAGACTGGCCTGACACCTTAAATGGCAGTTCCATCTGTATGATCGTGTCATTGATGGGAATGGGATCTGAACGCCGTGCAAAACGACTGGTAGCCTGGGGAATTGGCAGATAATAGTCACCCCAGACATTGCCACTTGTAGATGATGACATTTCCCGTTTGCATTCAAACAGGTGAGTATGAGCCAGCAAAGGTGCTTTGCCCTGGCGAACTACTCGCTTTGTATTGGTATCAACCAGAGTGCCGGCATCGGCAGTGTGCAGTGCTGGTCTCAGGTTGTTGATTACCAACTGGTTTTCATCGGTAATCACAGAAAGAAAAGTTAGAAAATCAGTGCGAAAGGCATTTAACAGTGCCTGGGCTTGGGTATCTGCCGTATTGATTCCAGAGAGTGATGCTTTGACAGATTTCACCCTGAATTCATAATTTTTATTCTGGTCTAGTTGAAAACCAGAACGGTACGATAAAATGCTCACTGGCTCGGCAGGTGACAACCCGGTGGGGTTGTTCTGCTGAGAGTGGTGAACATACAGTAATTGAGAACTGGTCTTTTTCACTCAAAGTACCCGATCAAAACTGTAGAGAGATTGGTTACCTGCGCATTGCGAAAGTTCTTGAGCTGTAAACTGAACGCAGAACCACCAGGTAATTTTATTCGCCAATTGCGATCATTGCGAGCATGGCCGTCATTGCTGGGTGAAAACAAATTCGTGGGAACATGGTTTTCAGTATAGTTATGGCCATTATATTTGATGTCAATACCGGCAAACAGCTTTACTGTATCGTTCGGGTCTTGAATTACCTGAATTTCTTCAAGATAAAAATCACCCTCATTCGGTATGTTGATTGAGACATCTGCAACATCGCTGGCAGGTAAGGTGATTCCATTTCTGGAAATCAGTTTTACTTTTGGTTCCATGAGTTTCTCCAAAGATTAAAATGCCGGGGGTCACCCCCCGGAATGGCAGATCAGCCTGAAATTCTGCGTTCTTGCAGACAGTACAGAGTCACCAGCATGCGGGTGGCTGCACTGAAACCGGCAGCAGAAGCATATGCACCGGCTGTACCTTTAGAGGTCAGCTTGATGGTCTGCTTTTCTGGCCACAGAATCGGCTCGATAAACTCATACACTCTTTGACGTAAAGAGCCATTTTGATCTTGCAGAGCCAAAGATGAAAAACCATAGTGATTGGTTGTGTCATCTTTCTCGCTTGAAGCAATGATTGGCGGTCGCACGATCTGCAGCAGGTTCCCCTCAAAGTGATTGGCAGAGCCAATGTTCAATTCAACGTGATTTCTCTCGATGAACTTTTTGAGACCTGCAACACCTGCATGTGCCCAGTTGATGTTTGCCCCATCGGTGTTTACGAAATCAACAGCCATGCCGATGATTTCGAGAGCCCGATCAGCTTCAAGCTGAGCATTCAGCTGCATGTTTGTGAATTCACCAGACGCTTTTTCGAAAAAGCGCAGTGTCTGTTCTGCAGATTCAGTGATTGCTTTTTCACTGTATAACTGAATCGCATCGAATTTTTTGTATCCCGGTACGTTGGGATCTCGGTTTAATATTCCTTGGTTCATTCTTTTCTCCTAAATTTTTGATTACAAAGTTGCGACTGCCGAACCCCGACAGCCGCGTTTGGCTTGGTTATTTAATTATTAAAATAACCTCTGCCTTTCATTGGTGAGCGACCCAGGCGCAGTGGGTTGGCGCTGCGGCCATCCACATAGTCAGATCGAACACCGTTGAAATTTGCCTGGCCATCATTGAGCATGATTACCCGATCACGCGGCGCAGGTTTAACCGCCCCGAATCGTGCGCGTAAACCGCTCAAGATTGGTGAGAAGGGCCCAGACTTACCGGCAGAACTTACAAGCCGATTGCCTGCAACCAGACCACCTACTGCAGTGCCACCATAGCCTGCATGCAACAGGTGTTCGTTTTTCAACTTAGTACCTGCAGCAATCATACCAACGCCAAGACCCAACATGATCAAACCACCAAACGGGCTGTCTTGTTGCTTGAAGGCTTCTGCCAGTTTTTTACCGAGCAACACAGTTACTGCAGCACCACCGACAGCAGCCGCACCGTTCATGATAGGCGCACCCACCGGATTACGGCGAACGGAACGTCTACGACGACGAGGGGCCAGTCTGCGTTTTGCAGCAGATAGACTGGTTGTTCTGCGTCGCTTCACCGGGTTCTTGCGAACTGCCCGTTTACGACGCTTTGGCGCAGCTGCAACTGCCCGGCGTTTTTTTCGTCGGGTTGTTTTACGCTTGCGCGGATTTTCATATACTTTTGCGTGCATAAATTTCTCCTGTTAATTGATGATCCCGCGTTTGGGATTAAACCACATATCTTTACGGCGGCGAATGACAAATAGCTCAGTACCATCTGAAACCAGATAAGGCCGGGGGTCTTTGAAATCATGCTCAAAGTGAGTGCCGGCTGCTGTTTCGTATTGAACCTTGCTCAGCTCACCAATGTAGTGCAGTTCTTTTTTCGGTCTGGGCGGAGTGCCCACATCGATAAAGATTCCCTCTCTTGGTTTTGCAGCGACCGGGTTTCTTTTGACTCTTCGTTTCGGCTTAACTGCCTTGACTTGAACCACAGATTTTTTTGCAGCAGGTTTTGACTTGCGCGGCTTAGTCTTCACAGACTTGCGCACGGCATTTTTCTTCACTGCTGGTTTTCGCGTCGCTTTTTTTGTCTTCGCCTTTTTCATCTATACTCTTTGCGATACTGTTCCCGAACTTCGGTCAAGATTTTTTTCTTGAAGACAATTTCTTGTACACAATGAAACCAACTACAGCACCAACAGTGATGTATGCGATTGGCTGCCAGGGCACCATTGACTTCAGTGCAAAGGCTGTTCCCAGCGGGTTCATACGCATTTTGGGTTTACCTTGAAAGGTTACGGTTTTCTTCTTTTGTGCTTGCTGTTGATTCATTATCTTTTTCTCTTTTTTCTCATTAAGAAAAACAGAATTACTGCAATTGCAATACCGGCACCGGCAATCATCATCATTCGTTTATTGTAGTCTTTTGTGACTTTGTTTTCATCAACTGCCATCTGAATCACAGAGCGGTCAATATAGCCGCCATTGGCATTCTGTGAAAGCTGAACCATCTCTGCAGGTACAACGGGAATGTTGGCAGCTTTGATCTGTGTTAAGAAGTGCTCACCGCTCACCAGGTCTGAATCATCGGCCAGTACTTTAACGCCGTACTCGGTTTCGATAGCCTGCAATACTTCCCTGGCATCACCTTCAAGTTTTTTGACATAGGGCAGGCTGCGCAGTTTAGCCGCGAGGTTCCCGGCATTGGCAACACCAACGGGTACCCCGGCTTTTTGAGCACCATCGGTAGCAATCATGTCTTTGACTTTTTGCAATGCGTCGCTTGCACCCTTGACATAGCCATCTACTTCTTTGCCAATTTCTTCTACTGTCTTGCCTGCAGTATCGAGCCAATCAATTACGCTGTTTGCCTGGCCTACCAGCTCATCGGCAAAATCGAGAGTCAGGTTTGCATCACCGGTTTGAGCCATGATTTTATTTGCTTCATTGGCAATAGTGGTTTCTACCTGAGCAACCATGTTGTTGATCTGGTCTGGTACAGACTGTACCTGTTGTACTGCCTGGGTGACCGGGGCAACGACTGCCTGCACCTGTTGTTGAATTTGCGCCACAGGGTTGGGAATAGATGGCGGCTTAAAGCTTACATTGAACATAACGAAAAGCGATACTGTTCCCAGATCATTGTCAAGAGCAGAATTGCATTTTTACATATACAATTGCCACACTCTTCTTAGCATGATCAGTTCGTTTCGATTTTTATTCAAAAATGAAAAAATTTTTTCACGGTGTTTGTTGGCAAATTTTCTGACAATCGGATTTTTAGACAATACCATTGCACCAGCAGCAAACTGGCCCCTGTCGAGCAGTCGAACACCCCGATAAAACTCAAGAGCGATCAGGGTTTCATGCAGCAGACGGGCAGGGCCATCAGGCAGGCGGTCAAAAAGTGCCTGCATAAATTTATAAATAGTAATTGAGGTGTTCTGATTTATGTTCTGGGTCATAGTCTGGGTTTCTCCAAATTAAATCTGAATCATTGTAGTCAGGTTCAGGGGAAAGGGCATCTGCTAAAAAGGCCAGTTTATTCATTGTATCTTTTATCTCAGAAAGAAGTTTATCTGATTGAACATCTAGATCGGGCATAGAATAGATTCCTTATAGGGTTCTTCAAAGCCGAATTTATTTTCTGAGTAGGTTGCATCGAGTATGAGCTTACTGCCGTCTCGAAAGTGAATCTGATTATAAACGTGTTCAAGACCGCTGCCATAATCTGCGCACTTGAAGAAGTGTTCTGCAATTTCAGTTCTCAAATAACGATTACAGAAAGCAGCAATCAAGACTGCTTTATCATCACAGTCACCACCGGTTTCCATGGTGATGCCAGGGCGGCGAATTATTTCACCAATTGCATCTTCATCAGAATCATAGGGCAGTTCACACACAAAGCGGTAAAACTGTCCCAAGGTGATCTGTTCTGGCAGATTGCGCAGGTCATACGCATAACGGTTGGAAAAATCACGCATAATGCGCAATGTTCTGAATACATCGACATCATCCCATACTGTTTTGTCCATTTAAACAATGAGATACTGTTCACAGATGGTTGTCAAGAGCCTGGGAAAGAATTGAAGGGATTAAAGAAGGGATGATGTCAGGGAGTTTTAAGGGGATTATTTTTTATTTTTCCATTTCAGAAAATCTTCAACAGATAAGCCTGCCTGATTGATAATTGAAATCGTCAAGCCCACACCGAGTGGTTTATTGTGCATAGGGATAGTTGTAGTTTTTGAGCCTTTTAAAAATTTCCTATGAGAACCTTTTTGAGATACTTCTTTAAAGCCTCTGTCAATTAGATACTTTCGAAGTTCTTTACTTTTGATTTGAGAAAGACTAGGCATGCGTCACTTTATAATGCATTACATTTTTAAATTTCAAGTTCGGAAATTTTTCAAGGTTTTCATTTTCGAGATACAATTCAATTGCCTCTGCAATATTCTTCCTGAGTTCTCTCATATTACTGGCACCTGTAAAACAGCCAGGCAACGCTGGTACAGTTGCAACCAAAAGCCCATCTTCATCTTCTTGTATCAGAACAGCCAAATCTAAAGTTTCTGCAGGTATAGGATTCTTATTTATTTTTTTATTAGTTTTAATCTTAGGATCAAAAACTCTTGCTTTGTATTCTTTCTTCGCTTTCATTTCAAACCTGCCAAATTTTTAAGCACTCGCCACAAATTTATAATCTGAAATCTATCGTACACACAATTTCGACTTTGTCAAGCACTGTAAATTTTTGACGATTCAAAACCGCAAAAAGTGCAAAGTTTTTCGAAAACCGATTTTCTGGGGTAAAAATGGCATTCAAATGCCGAAATATATAATACGAGAGGCCGTTTTTTGGCGATTTGCGGGCATTCTGGCGATTTAAACGACCTATGAGCCATTCTTTTTTAAAACCCCACCGCATTTTTAATTTTTTCATTTTGGTTATGTCTATATAGCACGAAATTTGTACGAAATTTACAGAAATTGAAAAAGTTCAAAAATTACCGACCTAAGTGACCCACTGACCCAAATGGGTTACTTAAGGTCAGATAGAATATCTGCAAGTGACCCAGAATTAAGTCTATAATATATCAATTTAACCCTTATTTTATAAGTATAATATTAATATAATATATAAATATATAGTACATTGGGTCAGTGGGTCAGTTGGGTCAGTTGTTTTAATCGAAATATTGAAGTATTTTAGATTATAAAGAACAGTTATGGCAATTAATGTCTGATTTTAATATCGCATAAAAAAACCGCCCGAGGGCGGTCAAGTGAGCAATTTTCGAAAGGAGAGAGTGAGATTATTGAGAGTCAGCGAAGATTTTTTTGACGCACCACTGTTTTGTACTGCCACCGATAGTGTGTTTTGTGAAGCCATGTTTGTAGAGAGCCCGGCCAAGCTGCTTGATTGATAAAATCATTTTACTGTCTGTATTCAGTTGACGCAGAATTTGTGTAGTTGTGAAAAATTCCCGTAAAGGGTAGGTCAGTTCAGCAGGTGCGAACTTTTCAAGCAGCAGTTCTTCTTCTAAAGTCTGGCTTCTAAAGCCTTCATTGCGTTCATTTATCTCTGCAACCTCATCAGATTCAAGCCAGAATTTTTCACCTGCTCGAAATAAGGCGTATGCCTGGGCATAGACCAGGTCCATGTTGATCTTGTGCATGAAGTCGACATCTTTGATTTTAAAAACCAGATAACGCCGTGCCCCGGTACTGTCCTGCAAGAACTCATCAAGGTTTGTACTGGCACAGAAAGAAGCAGAGCGAGGGAAAATTCCCAGGCGTCGACCGAACACCGGGCGAAACTTTGCCTCTGTTGCACTCATGAAATCTTTAAGCATTGAGATCTCATCTTTTCGGTATTGGTCAAGCTCATCGAGTTGTATCATGAACGATGAAGTGAGATAATAGAAACGGTCTTTGCTCGAAAAGTCCAGGCGTGTGGCGTTGTGGTATTCCTGCAGGGCAGGCGGGGTCAGACGTTTGAGCCAGCTGGTCTTGCCGGTACCCTGGCCGCCCACAAATGTCAGGCACAGATCATTGCGGCCTTTCCAGAGTGAGGTTGCAACCACACCAATGAGCCACTTGCGCAGCATCTTATAAAATAAAGCGGGATCTTCTTCTGTGATTACCGTGGCCGCCAATTGTTCAATATAGTCTTCACTTTCACCTTCACGCCAGGGCAGCAGGTTTATGAAGTATTCCCGAAAGGCATGGTACTGGCGAATGTATTCTGAATTCAAGAACTGGCTCAACGTCTTATCGGTGAGTTTGGCGGTTCTCATATTGGCATTGTAGTCAATAATGATTGTATTTTCTGCACGTTCATCAAGTGGTTTGAACCGGTCGTCACCCCGCTTGCGAAACTCTGGCAGCATGGTGATTGAGTTATAACGAAACTCATATTTTTTGTTGAGGCGGTTTATAATAAGACGCACCTCATTGATTTCATCGTCTTTTGCCTCTTTCTCAAAATTATCAATGATAAATAAAAATTCGGGAGAGTCAGGAATCTTGCGCTGGGGATCAAACAGGTTCGGTGCGAAACTGCGGATGGCAGATACAACACTGTTATTGAGATGATTTGCCATCGCATCAATGCGGGGCTTGAATTTTCTGCCATCACGATTTAAAGCTTCGACGATTACCGCATCAACATGGTTTGAAATTTCTTTAAAGACCTTCAATGACCAGCGCTGCGAGAAAAAATCTTTTTCATTCGAATCGTCAAAAGGCAAGATGAAAACCTCTTTCTCTGACAGGTAGGTAAACGTGTCATCCCAGTTGCGATTGCCTGGCCCGCCCCAGTTACAGGTGACAGCAATTTTATTGGTGGTTAAGCTGCTCTCAGGATTTATATTCAAGGCCTTGTTCAATGAATCAACAGTCTGCTCGTCTTCAACAATTAAAACCGTTTGTGCCTTGGCCACCAGATGCAGATTGTAGAGCATCGAGCCGGGACCCTTCGATTTTACCCACACCCCGTTCTTATATTGCCGGGTCTCTGGCTTGCCAGAGAAATATTGTGAACGATAGAGCGGATGGCCATCCGCCCCATGATACACATACTCAAAATCGGGTTGCCCTTTGTGTAGCACCGGCTTTGTCACTTTGCGGGGGGTTGGTTTGCTCTCTGAATTTTTTGTGTGTTTTGCTTGTGCCATGATTACCTCATTGTTGATGTCAGAAGTTCCAGGTCTTTGATTGCCAGCTCGATGTCATCGCGCCGGCTTTCGAGACTACCAGGTGATTCATGCAAGATCATCTTTAATCGCGAAACAAACATACAGTGCACGATCATCTTGCGATTGGTGCGGGCATAGAGACGTGCGAGACGTGCACCTGAGTTTTCATCGTCGATAAACTGCTCTATCTCTTTTGACAGCATTGCCAGCTCTGAGACCAGGTTCTTTTGAATATCATCGAGCCGGCAAAGTATGTATTCCATGCGGTGGCTTTCTGGCTGGGCCACACCGTTCACCGCACTCATGAGATGGCCAGCCCAGAATCGTTTTGCTGTTTTTTATCACGGTAGATTCTTACCTGCTTGCGCAGTTCCATGATGTTGTAATCTCCCAGCCACTTTTTATAAGGCTCCCAGACAATGATCTCTTTGGAATAAGGGAACATATCCAGCGCCCGGTCGATAAGCCAGGCAGTTGCCTCTTCAAGAGTGTACAGGTCTGAGATTTCAATTTTCTCTTCTGATAAGAGGTTGCCATCAACCTCTACTTGAAAGGTGCGCTTTTTCATTTTGCAGTTCTCCTCTTTCTCATTCTACTGGCGACAGTAAACGCTGCTAAGCTAGCAGACATCATTGCCAATGGGTCTAAAGTTGGGTGAACTTCACCTTTGCTCTTTCTGGGGCTCGGGCCTGTTCGTATGTGCTTACGCAATTTTCGATTTGCACGTTTTTGATTTCGCCTGGCTAAATGTTTATTGTTTGATTGCTTTTTCATTTCTGTTCCCTATCCCACTTAAGAACTCTGTACTTGAAATATGGCCAAAACCTTAAGCGTGTGTAGATATCGATGTATGCAGCATATGGGAACTGTTTTAGAGCATCTTCTAAAAAGTAGGCTGCTATATCTTTTACGGTCGGAAAAGTTGGGCCAGTAGAATACGCCGTCTGTGCATAAATCAGACCATTGATTTTAATGATAAAAATATATGGTTTCATTTCTGCCCCATGAAGCGATTGATTGAATTTTTAATACGCTCTTTGCGGCGGCGAATGGCCCACTCTTGAATTGCATCTTGAATCAACAGCATTGCCACGAGAAATGCAATGCCACCGATTAGCCAAATCAAGGCCTGCCACCAGATTGAAATTTTACTTATGGTCATGATCATAATCTTCTCCCTTGAGCTGCTCATTTTGCAGCTTTTCTTTTAACGCGAGTTCCCGCATTTCTTTGACCCGTTTGGGACGCTCGCGCTCGTCTTGTTCATTCATCTCTTTGAGTTTTGCCTGTGCCTCTGGTGTACCCATGAGGCGCAGCTCAACCTTGTGCAGAGCACGCCAGAGTTTATGCCAGTAATAGATTGCGTCTTCTGTCACGGCCTACGGGGTTGCGTACATCTCACCGATTGTGCGAAACCCGTTCGAGACAATGCGTCGGTAGTTGTTCCAGCCTATGCGCCGTATCATGTTCACATGCTTGCGGCACAAAGAGTACAAGATCACAGGGCAAGAAGGGTAGCGACCTGCCATGACCCGGTCGGTATCGTACTGCTGCAGGACATCTTCTTCACGAGGGTGCAGCTTTAAGATGTCAGTTATGATGGCCCTTGCCATGGTTTCGTTCTCTGTGAAGCTGCCTGTGACCGGCGCCATTTTTGAGGTGAATTTCATTCTGCAGACCTCACATTTTCGATTTGAACATGCAGCCGTTCAATCATCCATTCCATGAATTCAATCAGTTCTGAATTCGTGATGTCTGGTGCCCGGTATCCAGGATGAAAGCGATACTGCTCACCATCATACCAGAACCATGCTTCAATTAAACTGTTCGGCGAGATGACTGGTTGCCGTTCTGGGTTCTCCTGCGGAATCATCACTGTTTGATCTTGCTCTCTTTTTTTGTTATCCGACAGAGTAAAAATTCGACTGAAGAGAGTTGCGATTTCATCTTCATCAACTTTCTCACCTCGTAATGAGCGAAAGATTAAATCTTTGAGAGACAGCATTATCTGTTCTTTTTCTTCATTCATACTGAAACCTCATCTTCTTCTGCGAGACGAATTTCATTCTCAAGTTTTTGAATTCGAACTCTCAAGCGACGCAGGGCAACCCGTCGATTTGGGCATTGTGGTGATTCATCTTCTGCCATTTGCCATCGAACCCGACCGCTTTGAATGTCTGCATAGAGTGCCTCTAAGCGAGTTTTTGCTTGCATTAGATCATTAAGAGAAACCTCAGTTTCATTATCATCGTTTGCAGTAGCCGCTTGCATTTCAGACATAAAATCTTCAGCTGCTTGATGCAACTCTTTACCTAGTTCATCTTCTTCTTCAGCTGGTAAGTATGCCGCTTGAAGGGCCTCATCTATTTTTCTCAAAGTTTCTTGAGCTTTGTCGATTTCTCCAATGAAGTGAAGTCTGGCAGATTCATAGTCTCTGAAACCAATAGACTGAGGGGCGAATTTTCCCTCTTTCAGTTCTTCGAGACGCTGGTTTAAGTTATCCAGGTGTTTCTGGTAGTCTGGCCTTGCTGCTTCAATTTCTTCGATTGTCATTTGATACTCCTATTGTTTTGATTAGGGGCCCCGGCTCAACCGGTTGCTATATAATTTTGAAAAAAGATTTGACTATATACAAGAAATAGTTTGTATAAAGAGTGCCTGCTGGATTCGCCAAAATCCAAATTTAACCAGGCACCGCCGGGAAAGATGCTTGATTAACGCGGCACTCAAATGATTCAATTACGGGAGCATTGCGCTCAACCGTTTGAATTAAGTGTCATCTAATTTCAAAATCATGCGGCGGTTAAGGACAAACCATGAACGACCAAGAGATCATGGTGATGATTCGTGCGATTCGCACGACCGGCAAAACTGCCCGTCGTAACCGCTTCGCTGGAATCGTTGCCCTGGCT
Source organism: Leptospiraceae bacterium (assembly GCA_020440825.1). Taxonomy (GTDB): domain Bacteria; phylum Spirochaetota; class Leptospiria; order Turneriellales; family Turneriellaceae; genus JAGRNJ01. The sequence goes on from JAGRNJ010000077.1 coordinate 11,387, forward strand.
TTAGTAGCTCTCCTTTTATGGGAACTGTAAAGCCGCCTACCAAGCTCCCGACCTTTGTCGGGGGCCCCTTTGCCCATGCGGGAGTCGAACCCGCAAAACCCTTTGGGCGAATTACGCGAACCTTTTGGGATTATGTCCCGTCTAATACGTTGGCCATTGCGGGGGTAGCTGCAGAGACTATGGCCACAACCCGGGCACGCCGCGTCTTGATCGATTGCCAGATCACCTGCTCAGGAATATTGAATTCGTTAGAGAGAACCTTCAAGGTGCGAGAATTATGCAAACCACCAAACAACTTAGACAAAGCCCTTGCAGGCAGCTTCTTGGCAGATTCAAATGCCAGCAGACTGCCGTACGTCTCGTTGATTTGCCACTTGATATATTGTGTGGTGCTGATGCGGATGGATTTCATTGGACCCCCTTGGTTTGGAACATTTGTACCATAAGGGTCATGTATCCATAATGGATATATTGTCAATATCTATTTAAGATAATTTTAATGAATCGTGCAGATAAACTGAAAATTTTACTAGAAAAGCTATCGTTAAACCAGAGCCGGTTTGCTGCAGCAATGGGGATGGCTCAAAATTCTATTTCATCGCTTATTAATGAGCGTGCACCAATATCAGAAAAATTCATCCGCCTTGTTCAACACACTTACAATGTTGACCCTTCCTGGTGGGACGACGACGAGAGTGCGCCTCGATTCTTGAACCCCGATGCACCTCGACCCGATGCCCTGACCGCCCAGGAACGCAAGCTGCTTGACAACTACCGTTCTCTCGACACCCACCGCAAAAGCGAGCTGTACAACTACAGCGAATATTTGAGGGGCAATAAACTCGCTCAAGATAAGAGCGAGGGAAAGGGTTGACATAGAACGTCAAATTGACGATATTGTGGGTATGGGAGGTTCAAATGGAAGTTACAGTTGATAAAAACTTACAAGTTCCTGATTATTTACAAAGCCTGAACTCAGCTAATGGGCTTGAAATATTCCTCCTAAAAGCGGCTGTGTGGACAAAGCTACTGAAAACACGGTACATATTGTTTCAAACCATGCACCAGGGATTTCAACATCTCTCTCCGGAAGAAGCCAGGGAGTCACTTGAAGTTTTTGATAAAATCGTGATCGATTATCACAATATTTTGAGTGGTGCCAAAACGCAGTCCCCATTTCTGAATAAGTCTATTCAGAAAAACTTGAAACTCTCTGAATCGATTCAGGCAACCCTGGAAGTTCTTTCTTCAGAAGCCGAACGAGCAAAACTCGGCTGGTAGTCTTTGAACTGTGTTTCAAAACACAAAGATGCCGAAAAGGCTTACAAGAAGATGCCCAAAGAAATTCGTGATTCTTTTGATGATTTTGAAGAAGAATTAAAGAGAAAACCAATAACCTCTTTGAATTCCTGGAATATTACTGCATTATCAGGAGATCGTAAGTTCTGGAAAAGCAAAAAGGCGTACCGCCTGCGAATCAGTGATTATCGGTTTGTGATTCTACAAGAAAAAAAGAAAGTCTACATAATCACTGATGCTGGCAGCCGGGGTGATGTGTACAAACACATGAAATAGGCGCTTCAGCGCCGGCAAAAGAAAGCTAAATAACCAATTCCCGCTTCTGTGATCGCTCCCTCTTCGGTGAGCAGTTCTGCGTCCAACAGTTCCTTTGTCACAATAAGTTCATTTTCGTTATTCAACCAACCATGCCGGCGCATTAGTTTGCGCAGGTGTCTCTGGCCTATGCCCAGACGTTTTGCCGCCTCTGGTAAAGTATATTGGTTCATAGTCTTTTCGCCCTTGCGAGCTGGTGATCTGTAGACGGCAAGGTACTTAACAAAAATAGACGTATTATTACAAGTCATTTCGAGAAAGAAATCAGCGTTTTTTTGAATACTTATAGGCAGTATAGGCCGCACCGGCCAAGATTGGCCACAACAGAAACGACATAGAGTTGTCGTTTTTAGAGGGCAGGGCAACTGAATTTGCAGGGGCTGCAATGGAATTTGCATTGAAGGTTTTCTCTTCATCTTCTGCAGCAGCCACCAGAACACCCACCAGGGCGGTTCCTAAGCCCAAGAGAGCAGCGTCTCTGAATTTATCGAACTCTTCACCAGATAAGCTGTAAGCCTGGTCTATTATGCTTTGTACTTCATTGGCAGTTTGTTCTGCAATGGCATTGACCATGGCAATGGTCTGCGCTTCATAGTCGAGTACAGAGCTTTCAATTTCTGCAATTCTTTCTCTGGCCCATTCACCTGCACGGGCAGCAGCCTCTGCAGCAAAGGCTGCTTCTTCTTCAGCAATTCGATTCATCTCTTGAGAGAGGGTATCGATGACTTCTGCAGTTACCTGCTTGCCGGTTTCAGAGACCAGGTCTTGGGTTTCTTCAATTGCCAGTTTGAGTTCACGCCGGGTGCGTTCTATGTTCGCATTGACTGCAGCAAACTGTGCATTCATCATATCTGCCAGTTGCTCGAAAGGGTTCGGGCCAGAGCCGCCCCCAAAGAGAGAACCCAGCATTGAGATTGCAGGGCCCAATACAGGACCAATGGCCGGCACAAAGGTTGCTGCAGCGCCTGCGATTGCCGTGACATTGCCAAACGTAAAGCCTTCATTTGCAAGGTTGACTGCCATACCGGCTGCATCTTTAAGCGAGATGTCTTTGCCTTGAATCTTGGCAGAGAGTTCCAGAGACCCGGCACTGTTTTCAAAGCGGGTGTCTGCGGTTATGGTCTTTGACTCATGATCTGAATCGATGTTTATATTTTCGTATTGCAAGGCCATGTTATTTCCTCTTTTGAGAAGAGATCACCATCATATTGCTGACCAGATTTGCTTGGGAGAGTTTCATTTGTTCCATGGCCAGAAAGTATCGGTCAGTGATTGCCCTGGCTTCTGTCTTGGCAGATTGTATTTCTCGAATCTTTTGATTCTCTGCTTCATTGAGGGCCTTGGCTCGGTTCAATGCTGTCTTGCGCAGTTCGCTTTCGTGACTGGCAATAGTTGCACTGGCAGAGGTTGTCATCTGGGGTACATGCAGCAGCACCTTTAATTCTTTTACCAGGGCGGATGTATTTACCTGCGTAAGATCGTGGCCTATGTCTTCAGAGAGCTGTTCAATGGTATACCAGAACCCCGGATAATAGCCAGAATTCGACGGGAAAGATTCAGGGGTTCTAGCGGGCACTGTAAACGGGATCACCAGATCAAGCACAGACAGCCACTGGTGCAATTCACTGAGCTGTGCAGATCGTTGCATGGCATTGACGATGATGTCAAAGCGGCGTTGTGAGTTGGTGAGTTCGTCAAACAGGTTTTGCCAATGCTTGCGGCGGTAGTCGAGGTTTATAATTTCATCGAGAATAGAGATTAATTTATCATATGAATCTGATAGACCATTATGAATGTTTTCTGCATTCAACGCATCTTGAGAAACACTGCCAAATACTTGAGGCATTGCGGCTCTATAGACACCACGGTTTTGAGCGGCACGATTTCGTTCCTGAATTAAAGCGTTTCGAATATCACGCCAGAAACCGGGCGAGAAGGAACCGATAGTCCTATATTGCGGGCTTATTGTCCCAGCATACGATGTAAAATTAATAAAATTGGTGCCTCCATTTTTGTACTGTGAGTTCAACCCCAAGTACATGCCATGGCCATTTATAATCAATTGTGCTGTGGGCGCTCTAAAATCTGATTTCACATTACCGATGTAAAATCCTGGTGCTTTCCAGTTATGACCTGCAAAATTTGTAAAATCAATAATCGGTTCGGGCGGGTTGTTCCAGGTTGCTGCCCGCCATGCTGCAAACTCATCCCTTTTAACAGAGACAGCCTTGAATATTTCCGGGAATTTCTCAGTAATTGCCAGCAGAGAGTTCAACACCCCAGGGGTTAATACATTTCGATCATATGTGGGGTATCGTCTTTCAAAATCATCCTGGTTCACACTCTAGTGCGATACTGTTCCTGCGTAGTTGTCAATCTGCATTTTTCCTTGCCGTTTCGTACAATTGAAATTTATATACGCTCATGAAAGAAGTCTTGAGCATTGAAACCGCAGTCATCATAAACCGGGTTTCGAGTGAAGAACAATCTGAAGGCTACAGTCTTGAATCTCAAGAAGAGGGTAACCGCGAGTATGCACGACGCCAGGGTTTTCGTGTACTGAAATCGTTTTCACTGGCAGAATCGGCTCGCGGTGTCAAATCTCGTAAAGAATTTCAGTCTGCTATATTCTTTGCCATTGAGAACAAGGTTCAACATATCATTATTGAGAAAACTGACCGTCTGGCTCGCAATCTGGTCGATATGGCCTGGGTAGACCAGATCATCAAAAAGCACCCGGTCACGTTTCATTTTCGTAAAGAGAACATGACCTTGAATGCCGGGTCATCGTCTCATGATCGATTGAATGTTGGTTTCAAGAGTCTTTTGGCT
>JAGRNJ010000078.1 GCA_020440825.1 Leptospiraceae bacterium
GCCTGGATGAATGCCAGAAAACTTGCTTCTGAGAATGTCTTTCGGTTAAACCTCGATCGATTTGTTATTTTCTTTAATAAAGAGGAAGAACAAAAAGAAATCATGTACACCCTGAAACGACTGAGCATGACCTTACTGGGTATAGATCCGATTGGCGCTGTTTTACCAGGCAACTCTGAACTCGAAGGCACTGAAAATTTCATGCGCCGGCTGGAAAAGGCAATTCGGATTGCACGACGGGAAGGCAGTATTCGAACCCATGAAAATCAATGGCATTCAACAGTAGCCTGATTCGTAAAATTTGTACGGTCATATTACTGGTCTTGACCATAACTGGCTTGGCCTGCAGCTCAACAGGTATCTCTCTGCGGGAAGGCAGTATAACCCCAGGCTGTGAACAACAGAGCGATGATAATAGTCATCTGCAATTCTGCGGAGAACTGAACTTAAACAATTCAGCGATCCGTATTGAAAAATACCAGTATAAGACAGAACTGGATGCACTGGGTGCCTACCTTATTTATCGCAATCAAACCAGCGGGTCTGTTAAAGATTATATTGACAATCGGTTTGCGTGGGGACATCTCACAAATCAAGATAAGAGCTGTGTAGTCTGGGCCGAGAAAAATCTGCTGCAGCTGTTTTCGAATGAATCCCGTTCAGTAAGCGACTGGCAGAGCGTTATTACTGCTGTGACTGACAAAACCGGGTATTCTTATTCCAGACCACAGGTTTTTTCTGTCACTTTAATCAGTGAGGTGGGGCTTGATGCACTTCTACCATATGAGAGTGAATGGCAACGACAGTTCCCGGCAGCCAAACTATTTAAGACTCCCTTTCCCAGGTCAAATTCCCAGACAAGTATTGTCTTCATCATGAATAAGGGCGATGTTAAGGCAGCCAACCAGTTTTATAATCTTACTACTTTGCCCGGTTCCCTGTTGACCGGTTATGTCGATGAGCGCACTTCTTTTCCTGTGATTCTCGGCGAATTTAATTCACAAAAATTTGCGGCCATGCAGTTAGGCGATGCGAATCTGCTGGTTATCGGCTTTGACAGTGAAAGTGAAGCAAAAAAAATAACCCAGGATATCAATGCTGCCTGGAACCCTCAATGAACCCCTATTTTGATGAAACGCTTGTTCTGATTTTAAGTGCCTCTCTGGAAGATATTTGCAATCGATTGACCACTGCGACTGCCTTGCGTGAGTCGAGTTCCCATACCTTTGTAGAAGGGCTCTGCCATGAAGTGTGTTTTGCAGCGAACATTGAAGGCTTGGCAAGCCAGAGAAATCTGACTGCACCCATCAAAGAGAACCATGGTCAACTGGGACGGGTTTTTCTGGGTTTAGACAAATATGCTCACTCTCTTTTTCTGCCCTACCTGACTTCTTTTGAGAAAGACAGCCGCGGTTCCCATGCCGATGCGCTAACAATACAATTCTTTACAGAAATTTTGGAACAGACCCACAAAGATCTTTCGGCTGCTTATCCTGCTTTGAAATTTTCAACCCCCAGTGTGCAGCATAACCGGCTCTTGAGCCTGCCGCAAACAGAATTTAGAAAATACAGAATGATTTTTTTCATTAAAGATTCAAGCAAAGAGCAGTATCTCGGGCGCATATACCTGACTCTGGCGCTATTAAAAGATTAACGGTTTTTCGAGCTGCACTTATACATTATTCGTTTGTGCTAATCGAGTGACATCTACCCCTACATGAATCTTGTGAGCACCACCGCCAAACAAAACGCCTCGAATCGGCGAAACATCTGAATAATCCCTGCCCCAGGCGGCAATGATATGTGTCTCACCACAACGTACCCCATTGGTGGGATCAAAGTCGACCCACAAGTTTGAAATCGGCTCATAAATCGAAAACCAGGCATGGGAGGCATCTGCCCCCTGAAGCTTGGGTTGTCCCGGCGGAGGCAGCGTTTCTAAATAACCACTCACATAACGGCCTGCAAAGCCAAGCGACCTCAAGAGTGAAAGAGCCAGATGGCTGAAATCCTGACAGACCCCGCGGCGTGCATGCAATACTTCATGCACTGGAGTAGAAATAGTCGAGAATTTAGGATCATACTCAAATGTTTCAAAAATGGATCGATTCAGATTGTTTACGCAATCCAGAAAATTGCTGCCGGGCGGGAAAAACTGTAAAGCATACTGGCGCAATTCATGGGATATCTCAACATGAGGAGAGGGAACCATAAACTGTCTTACCAATGCGAGTTCTTCACCAGGGTCATGTTCCAGCAGATTCGCAGTTTCTTCCCAGCTGCGCGACTCTATAGGATATGGTCTATGATTCAGGTCAATTTCAACCCGGGAGATTGCTTCAACTTCAAGTACAGAATGCGGCTCTTCTATCGCAAAATAAGCAACCCGGTTACCAAAGTAATCAACCCTCTCTTGAAACATTACGGGTCGGGGCGTAACATAAATTGCGGTCGTGAAGCACTTTTGCCCCGGCAATGAGCGAATACTGATTCTTGCTTCATTATGGCAATGAGACACAAGTTCAGAATACTCATACACTGTTTTATGGGTTACATGAAATTCTATCATAACTGCTTATCCAGGTTTTGCTGCTGCTCAATATAGTTAAAGTAACGGTTCGAAACCAGGTTCGAGATTTCAACCAGAGTATCTGAAATGGAATCGAGCAAGTGTGATAAATTTTCTTCTTCCCGTAGCTGAAACAATTTATCAGGATCAATCAGGCGCAATTTGGTTAATGCCTCGAGAGCCCTCTTTTCTTCAGGTCTTCGATAGCTGTTTGAAGCAGCAGGCAATTCATTAATATGTTCATTGATGCGCACAAGCTGGGAGGCCAAGCCCCGCGGATTGCTTTCATCCATCAACAATAAATCAATTACCGAGGTTGCCTCAACCCGATGCCGGTATCTTCGGCGATAGGTAATGTGACTCTCGTGAATCAGCAGCAGTGCCTCAAGACGGGCTTCATCCTGGTTTTCTTCAAGAAAACCCTTAATCGACGCACAAATATTCATCGCTCTTTCGACACGCCGACCCAATTCCATAAACCGCCAGGCAGGCCCGCGAGTCATACTCTCATGATTTAATCCCGAAAAAGCCAGCAAAGATGAAATAACTTCATGCAGAAAGTCGAGAGCAAAATCACCGTCACTGCCGCGATGCGGTAAGCGATCGAGACTGTTGATGATTCGACGGCCATCACCCGACAGGCGGTCCCGTACCGATCGTGCTGCCCCTACCAGAGCCTGCAGATTGAACACGATTGAACCGATTACATTGGCATCGTAAATCACCCGATTCAATTCTGTTTCAGGATATTCGAGTACTTCTTTTGCCAGAGCCTCATCTTCGGGATCAAAACCAGGATAGGTTTCACTGACCCGGGTAATGCTTTGCAAAAGCGGCCGAAGAGCTTTATCTTCATGTACAGTGAGACCTTCTGAAATTCTCATAGTCGCTTCTCGCAGCATACGAGCCAGATCTTCCGTTCGCTCTGCATAACGGCCAAGCCAGAAAAGATTGTCCGCGGTTCGACTTGGCAGATCTCCGCTGCTGCGGGTAATCGACAGCCTCTCAAGGGATGAAGGCATCAGCGATACAGTACGTTCGGGCTCTGAGGCTAAGATCCACACGTCTTTGGCATATGCACCGCGCTGGTTGGTCACCACAAATTCATCGGAATGAGAGGCAACCCGGCCAAGGCCACCAGGCAAAACACTGAATGAATTGCCTGTTGCAGCCAAAAATGAACGCAATACAAGTGGCCGCGGGGTTAGATGGTCTCCCTCACAGACCGGTGCAGTAGACAGATTCAATATTTCCTGCGCGGTATAGTTTTCAGGAGAATGCCGAATACGGGCAATGGTTTCATTCAATTCTGTATTGCTCAAAGATGGACCATAGATCGTGGGCATATCATGGGAACGGGCCAATGGTCTTAAAATTAATCGAGAGAGATTTTCTTCAACATAGGTGCGACTCGAAGGGTCGCCACACCACCACGATTGAGCCATCGGGAATATCAGATCTTCGCCGAGCAAATGACGGCATACTTTCGGTAAATACGCAAACAGGCCTGAGTTTTCGAGAACGCCGCAACCAACCGGATTCGCCACCCATAAATTTCCATTCCGGACTGCATTCAAAAGACCGGCAGGTCCCAGCAGAGACTCACTCTTCAGTTCCAAAGGATCTGAAAAAAGATCGTCAACCCGGCGCAACAATACATCGAGCGGTTGCAGCCCCTCAACAGTTTTCATGAACAAACGATTGGCTTTTACGGTAAGGTCTCCGCCCTGCACCAGGGTCAAACCAAGATAGCCTGCCAGATAGGCGTGTTCAAAATATGTTTCATTGCCGGGTCCGGGAGTTAACAGACCAACCTGTACTTCATCGGGGCGTTTGCCTTTAAACTGGGTCAACTGGGTACGAAAAGCGCGGAAAAAAAGTGCCAGTCGATGCACGTGCGAATCACGGTACAGGCTGGGAAAAATTCGGGAAAGAACGACACGGTTTTCCAGAGCATAACCGGCCCCCGACGGCGATTGGGTTCTGTCGCCCACTACTCTCAAGATGCCGTCAGAATGCCTTACCAGATCTGCGGCATACATGGGCAGAGTTCTTTGGCCCCGGGCGCGCAGGGTCCCTGCGGCGGCGCGTAAATAACCGGGATGCCGAAAGATAATATCGGGCGGAATTATTTTTTCTCGAATCAACGTCTGCTCTGAATAAAGATCATTGAGTGCAAGTTCAAACAGTTCGGCTCTTTGAATCAGACCGGGTTCAATGGTTGACCATTCTTCCGAAGAAATCAAAACCGGGAGGGGATCCATCCGCCAGAGTCGCTCATTCTTTTCATCACCCTGATAAATATTATAGGTAACTCCGTTTTCCTGTAACAGTCGGGCAGATTCATTGCGACGCTGGGCAAACTGTCCCGGCCCCATCTGGTTAATCGACTCAAGTAAGAATTTATAGAGAGGACGAATTTCTCCGTTTGCAGTCATCAGTTCATCATGCCTGCCATTGATCGGGGTGTAACCCCGTGCGAGGTCCCACTGTAAGGCCTGGGAATTCATATCAGAACTTTCTCAAATCCAGAGTATACGGAAACTCAGAATGGATAGCCTGGGAGCGGGATTTGAAAGCATCGGGCGATAAATTGGCCGTGTGGCCATGCGGCCAAAATCTGGCAATTCGACGGGATTCTGCAGCACTTGCATTTACAGGAAAATCTTCAAAGCTTCTACCGCCCGGATGGCTGACAAAATAGGTCATACCACCCAAAGAACGTTTGCTGATCAAGTCGACAAGATCAAAAACAAGCGGTGAATGAACAGGTATCCCCGGGTGCAATGTAGAGGGCGGCCCCCAGGCTTTGAATCTTACCCCGGCAACATATGTGCCACTTTCGTCGGTTGCGTTTAAGGGCAGGCGGTGCCCGTTACACGTTATCGTAGAGAGTTCATGCCGCAATCCCGTAACTTTGAGCTGCAATCGTTCGACAGCCGAATCGACTGAACGGCTCACCCCTGATGCTGAAATTTCTTCACCCAGGACATTCCAGGGTTCAAGTGCCATCCGCAATTCCATTTCGACTTCGCCATAGCGGGCTTTCCCATAAAACGGAAATCGAAACTCGAAAAAGGGTAAAAACCAGTCCGATTGCAGATTAAATTGAGCCAGATTTAGATACTCAATTACCTCTTTGAAATCTGACCATAGATAATGAGGCAGCATCCATTTGTCATGCAGGGCAGTTCCCCAGCGCACCAGTTTACCGGTATATGGTTTTTCCCAGAAAGCGGTGACCAGAGCCCGCAATAGAAGCATCTGGGCAGAACTCATTTGCCAGTGCGGAGGCATTTCAAATGCACGCATCTCCAGCAATCCCAGACGACCAGTGGCCCCTGAGGGTGAATAAAGCTTATCAATACAGAATTCTGCCCGATGAGTATTACCGGTCATATCGGTTAACAGATTGCGCAGATTGCGATCTACATTCCAGGGAAGCCTTGTTTTTGTTTTCGCAATCTGCTCAAAGGCGATTTCGAGCTCATAAAGAGAGTCATGCCGTGCTTCATCAATACGGGGTGCCTGGGAAGTTGGCCCAATAAACTGCCCTGAAAAAAGATAGCTTAACGAGGGGTGGTGCTGCCAGAAAGTAATGAGACTGCGCAACAGATCGGGACGCAGTAGAAAGGGGCTGTCTTCAGGATACGCTGCCCCCATCGTAACATGGTTGCCACCGCCGGTGCCCGTATGGCGACCATCAATCATGAATTTCTCAGCTGACAGTTTCAGTTTTTTTGCCTCAGCATAGATCATCTCAGTGGTCTTGACCAGTTCATCCCAGCTTGCAGCCGGGTGAATATTCACTTCAATTACACCGGGATCGGGAGTGATGCGAAAATATTTAATTCGTTCATCTGCTTCGGGTTCATACCCTTCGAGAGCAATGGGCAAGCCGGTCATAATCGTTGTTTTTTCAATCATGGCGACCAGTCTGAGCCATGCTTTGATATTGGTGAGCGGGGGCAGAAAAACGTAGAGGCTGCCATCTCTTTCTTCAACACAAAGTGCAGTTCTTACCAGCTTGTCTGCTTCTTCCTGTTCATCTTCATTGTCGGGTAGCCCAAAATTCTGCATTTTAAGCGGTGCGGATACCCATTCTTGCGCAGGCAGATCACCCGGGTTTTCAAAATGAGGAAAAACGGGATCAAACCAGGCGTATTTGCCGGGCTTCATGAGTCCTGGCAGGGGCAACCGTAAACCCATGGGTGAATCACCGGGATACAGGAACATGTGTTCGCGGCGAAATTTCCATTTAGAGCTGGTGAACAGATCAGCATCTTCGTCGTAACGTATGGGCAGGGCAAAACCAACAGCCTGGTGCAGACCTCGCTCGAGATTTTTAGCAAGTTTTTTTCGTTCCAGTGAATCTTTTAAATCAATCTTGAGGGGGTCCACATTGGCAGGTAAGTTGCCTTCCTGCCAGACAGCATACAACCCGTCTTCATAGCCGGGAACAACATGGGATGGTTCAATCGCCAGATTTGCCGCCAGTTTAGAAGCAAATTTCTCAGCATCTTTGACAGAATAATATCTTTTGACTGCCGGCCAGCCCACCAGCTGGTATTCACTCCACAAGGGAACTTCATCTTGCCGCCAGAACCAGGTCAGTGACCAGCGGGGCAGTTCTTCACCAGGATACCATTTTCCCTGACCGAAGAAGGGTAATCCGCCCTTGCCCGTCTGGTCTGCGATTTGTGCCAATAATTTTTCAGCCCGCTCCCGTTTATCTTTACCTGCGGCTGCAAAGTTCCATTCAAGTGCCTCAGGCTTATCAGATGCAACAAATGTCGGTTCCCCACCCATGGTCAGTTTGAGGCCATGCTCCCGCATTCGAATATCGATCTGGTGGCCCAGACTGTAAATTTGCTGCCATTCGTCTTCTGTGTATGGCAGGGTCACCCGGGCTGCACTGGGCAGACGCGTTATATTCATTTCAAAATGAAACTGTGTATCTATTTTTTCTTTGCCGAGTATATAGCCTTCAATAGGAGCTGCCGATGCAAAATGTGCAGTACCCGCGAGCGGAATGTGCCCTTCTCCCGCAAATAATCCTGAGGTCGGGTCGAGACCTATCCAGCCTGCTCCGGGAATATACGCCTCTACCCAGGCATGCAGGTCAGTGAAATCTTTTTCTGGACCTTTAGGCCCTTCGAGAGGAATTTCATCGGCCACAAGCTGTATGAGATAACCGGATACAAAACGTGCAGCGACTCCCAGGTGCCGTAAAAGCTGTAGCAGCAGCCAGGAAGAATCACGACAGCTGCCGCTTTGCAGACGCAGGGTTTCATCGGGAGTTTGAACCCCGGGTTCCATACGAATAAGGTAAGAGATCTTGTTTTGAATTAACTGATTGATCGCCACGAGAAAATCAACAGTACGCTGGCCATTTAAATCTACAGATTTTAAGAGAGTATCAAAGGCCGGCCCACAGGTCTCTTTTTCCAGATAGGGCTCAAGTTCTTTGCGCTGATTGTCAGTATAGACAAACGGAAAATATTCAAACCCGACCTCGAGAAAAAAATCAAAGGGATTGATGACCGTCATTTTAGCGACGAGGTCTACATCGACTCTGAATTCATCAACCGGCTCAGGAAAAACAATTCGAGCGAGAAAATTACCGCTCATGTCCTGCTGCCAGTTGATAAAATGATTTGAAGGAGAAATCTTTAATGAATAAGATTCAATAAAAGTTCTTGAGTGGGCAGCTGGTCTTAACCGTATTATCTGCGGCGAAAGGGATATTTGCTTTTCGTATTTATAGCTGGTGTGATGATAAAGAGCGACGCGTTGTGACATATTATTGGTTAGTTCTCAAGTCAAAGAACGTGTCGTGCAAGGCAACCCCTATTTCATTGAGCCGGGTTTGAATATGGTCGAGGTATTCATGCAGACCGTTGTTGATAATTTCCTGACTGTCCCGATAGCTGATTTCAGACTCAAGCCGGCCCAGCAATTTCTGCGGAAGATTCATGGTCATTCCCGTCTGGTCGGCTCCTGAGACTTTTCCCAGCTCCCGATTTGCCCGATTGAGACAGAAAAAGACAGTACGCGGGAAATCTCTGTCGAGCAGCAAAAACTCAACAATATTTACATTGTTGATGGTCATGTATTTCTTATTATACATTTCAAGCGCACTGACAGACTTTAATAGAGCTCCCCATTGCAATAGATCGAGCTGGGACCCGATATAGTTCAGACCCGGCAGCAACAGAAAATATTTCACATCCAGAATTCGGGTTGTTTTATCTGCACGTTCGAGATAACGGCCTAAAACCACGAACCTGTACCCGTCTGAATGAGACAGAGTGTTCGACGTAATACCCGCAAAGGTATGGGCATTCTTGCGAATAGAATTGTAAAACTCAATGTGGTCAATAAACGGCCACTGGTTGCTCAAATATATTTCTTTAACATGCAGGTAAAACTCATTGAGATGCTCCCACATTTCTGTTGATATATTTTCCCGCACACTACGGGCATTTTCCCGTGCAGCCTGCAGACAGGAAAGTATTGAGTTCGGGTTTTCAGGGTCAAATGTCATGAATTTGACAACATTATCGCGATTAAAATCTGTGTAGCGTTTTTCGTAATCTTCTTCATCACCGGTGATTCGAATAATCGGTTCCCATTGCTGTGTCAGACCCGGTGGCAGATCGAGAGTTAAATTCAGGTTTACTCCCATAATGCGGGCATAATTTTCTGCCCTTTCAATATACCGGCTCATCCAGAAGATTGCTTCGCCTACTCTACTGAGCATATCAGTCTCCCGGCACCCATGTGTCTTTACTGCCCCCGCCCTGAGAGCTGTTGACCACCAATGACCCTTTTTTTAACGCAACCCGGGTTAACCCGCCCGGCATAACATAAATGTCTTTACCATAGAGAATAAAAGGTCGCAAGTCGACGTGACGTCCCTCAACATTTTCACCGGTCAGGGTGGGTACCCGGGACAGAGAGATGATCGGTTGTGCGAGATAGTTGCGGGGATTGCTTTGCACCCGGTTCTTAAAATCTTCAATCTCTGCCTGGCTGGCTGTTGAACCAATCAGCATTCCATAGCCACCGGCATTATTTGCCTCTTTGACCACCAGTTGGGCCATATTGTCTAATACATACTGAAGATCTTTTTTATCTTCGCAAACATAAGTCTTGACGTTCTCGAGAATCGAGTCTTCTCCCAGATAATAACGAATCATCTGGGGTACATAGGCATAGATTATTTTATCATCGGCCACCCCTGTTCCCGGGGCATTGGCCAGCACTACTTTTCCCTTTTTATACACTTCAAATAGGCCGGGTACACCAAGCATCGAGTCTTCGCGAAAAGCCTTCGGATCTAGAAAATTGTCATCGATACGACGATAAATCACATCGACATTTCTGAGTCCGCGGGTAGTCTTCATTTTGACACGCCCGTCGAGAACAATCAGGTCACGACCTTCTACCAGTTCGACCCCCATCTGTTGTGCAAGAAAACTGTGTTCAAAATATGCCGAGTTGAAAATTCCGGGCGTAAGTACGGCAATATTGGGCCAGTCTTCATCGGACATTTCTCTGAGCATTGATCGCAAGCGCAAAGGATAGTCTGACACCAGACGCACAGAGAGCTTCTCGAATACTTCGGGAAAGGTTCTTTTCATTATTTCCCGGTTGGTTAGAACATAAGACACACCAGAAGGACACCGCAGGTTGTCTTCGAGAACATAATACTTACCATCGGAATGCCGAATCAAATCTGTACCAGTGATATGAATCCACACATCTTTGGGTGGATGCAATCCCATACACTGTTTGAGAAAACCCGGTGACGATTCAATCAGTTCCCGGGGTATTATTTTATCTTTGAGAATCTTTTGGTCATTATAGATATCATCGAGAAACAAATTGATTGCGTGTATTCTCTGCTGCAGTCCCTTTTCTATTACCCCCCAATCTGAGGGCGGGATAATACGGGGAATAATATCAAATGGGAAAATATGCTCTTCCCGGGAGTCCCCTTTATAAACATTGAATGTAATGCCTGACGACATGAGTGAGCGGTCGGCGGAGTGCTTACGTCGTACAATTTCGGTTGGCGGCAATGACTCGAAGCGGGCCTTAAAATCACTATAATGCGGTCGCACATGGCCGAGTTCATCCACCATTTCATCAAAAAAACCCGAATAATCATAATTTTCTAATAGATTGTCCAATAGTTACCGACCGTACACAATTCGTGCAAAGGGAGTACCATATAATTTTGTATCTGATTTGGAATTCAGAAGGCAAAAATCATATAATTTAGATACACTTTGATTACTTTGTAGCCTCTGCAGGATACAGTGTACAGAACAATTTGTAAACGAGCTCCCAGTTTAGAGCATCGGGCCGCAGCGCAGTTATTTCGGCCAGTGAACTAAGGTCGGTACTGGCCCAGTCTTTAGAAACTTCATGCATGGCAAAATGCGGATTCTTGCGAATCGTATTGCCAATATTCTTACGCTTACCCCAGAAAAGCCCTCGAGTCAATATCTCGAAAACGGCTAAATCTCTTACCTTAGGTGCTCTTCTATACAACAGCCAACCTGCATCTACCTCTGGCGCGGGATAAAAAGATTTGCGATCTGTTTTACCAAGCAGGGTTACATCCCCCGCTGCCTGCAAAAACAATGCCAGCGAAGAGCCGGTTGCAGCAGCAGCCCGCTGGGCAAATTCCCATTGCACCCCGAGAATGGCCGTCTCGACCTGTGGCAGTTCACGAATGATTTTCAATAGAATATCCGTTGTTATATAAAAAGGAAGATTCCCAACCACACAATTGAAATTATTTTGCGATAACTGCCTACTATCCTGCTCAAGAAAGTCGCCCTGTATAATTTTTAGCCCCGGAAACTGTCTTGAGAGAATCTCTATTAGACCACGGTCAATCTCATTAACACAATCTAATTTTTGAGAATCGAGCAATCGTCTGGTCAGGGCACCGAGACCGGGACCAATTTCAAGTACGCGAGCATCTTCTGGTAAAGCCGCAATCACCTTATCAAATACGGCGGGATTGATAACAAAATTCTGGCCGAATCTCTTGAGGGCCTGAAGATTATGCTCACGTAATATCGACTGGGGATTTGACACAGTGCAGGTTGCATGGGTTAACTGCGCTGCAAATCGTTTTAAACGAAAAACAAAACGACAATGACTTTTCGTGACCAAACATCTTCCGAGAGTAGCCTATGCCTCAACGCAATAATAAAAAATCCGCAAAATACAGAATTTTAATTGCTGGCGCAACAGGCCTTATCGGTTCCCATGCTCTGACTAAAGCAATTGAACACCCTGAGATCGCAGAAATTCATGCCATCGTACGCAGAAAACCCGATGTCAAAAGCCCCAAGCTGCATTTTATTGAAAAACAATACAATGATTTGCAGAAGTCAGATATTCCGACCGGGCTGGATCAAGTGCTTTGCTGCCTGGGTACGACGATCGCAAAAGCCGGCAGCCGGGAGAAATTCAGAGAGGTTGATTTCAGTTACATTGTAAAACTTGCCGAGCTTTCTCATGCAGCAGGGGCGAGATCTTTTCAACTGATCAGCTCATTGGGTGCCAGTGCTACCTCTGGTATATTCTATTCTAAAATAAAAGGCGAAACAGAAGCGGCAATCTTACAGGTGGGTTTCGAGCAAACTGTAATTTATCGGCCTTCTTTGCTGGGCGGTGATCGAAAAGAGCATAGAACCGGTGAGAAAATTATGAGTTCGGTACTGAGTAATATCTCATTCCTAATGGTGGGGCCGCTGGCAAATTACAAAATGATTCAGGCCGAGACAATTGCCAGTGTAATGCTCAAGGTGGTCACCGGAAAAATAAAGCTGAATGGTACCTTGAAAATTCTCGAATCACAGGAAATTGAAAAACTGAATCTTACGGAATCCTGAAAATCGCTTTCCCTTGAAAAGATGCCTGGAAAAATCAAAATTTTTCTAACAACGCATGGCTCTGAAAAAAATCACCAAGAACCGACCCAGAGATTCTTTAACTGATAAGATTTTTCATCTGTGCTAGCTTACCGCGCAGGCGCATGATTGCTTTGGTGTGCAACTGGGAAACTCGCGATTCAGTAACTTCAAGCACTTCACCAATTTCTTTTAAAGTAAGATCTTCATAATAATAAAGAACAACTACTTTTTTCTCTCTATCGGGAAGTTTTTTAATCGCTTCAATGATGACACCCTTGGTTTCTTCCCGCTCGACAATCACATCGGGATTTGTCGCATTCGGGGCTTCGATCGTTTCCATGAATGACAAATCATCTGAGTCGTCACTGGAGTGCCAGACGTCATTCAAAGAGACAAGACTTGTTCCTGCAATTTTTGAGATCAGTTGATGAAAATCATCAATGCTCATATCGAGTTCGGCAGCAATTTCTTCATCTTCAACAGTGCGGCCCATTTTGTTTTCAAGCTCGATAATAATTCTTTCGACTTCTTTGGCTTTCTGTCGAATAGAGCGGGGAATCCAGTCTACGGAACGCAGTTCATCGTACACCGCCCCTCGTACTCTGGTCATCGCATAGGTTTTAAAACGTACTTCTTTGCTGGCATCGTATTTTTCAATCGCGTCAAGCAGGCCGAATGTACCATAGCTGACCAGATCATCGAACTCAACATTGTGCGGCATACCTACCGCCAGCTTGCCTGCTACGTACTTAACGAGCGGCGCATACTTTACAACAAAATAATCACGAATGCGGGGATTTTTACTACGGGCATATTCTCGCCAGAGTTCCTGTTCGTCGGTTTCATCAAAATTCTTAGGATCAATGCCCATGTCTAGGGTCAATTGTCCGCTTTTTCCATTGCCGTCAACAATTTTCGGTAAACCACCGTCTATTCAGTCAATGTAATGAGTTTTTTGCTAAATATATGCTGAATTGAGCTTGAAAAGACAGCTAAAGAACCTTTTCAGCTGTCATCATCCTGGTCCATGAGATGTTTGATGGCTTCGGCCATTACTTTCGGTTCATTTTTAAGTTTAACACCTTCAACCACAATTTCACCATCACCCGCTACAACATCCTTGTTCGCCCGGCGCGGAGTCTGGCTGCTCGAGCGCAACATAGCGTCAGAATCATCATACGAGGTATCTTTAAATTCAGATTCAGAAAGATTCGTTTCTTCTGTATTTTCAGTTTCTGCATTGTCTGTTGTAGAGCCCTCTTCTTGTACAGGCGGGTTTTCAGAAAAAACTTCAACAATTTCGGGAGCTGTAGATTTCAGAATAAAATGAATTGCAAATCCCAGAATACCCATGAAGACGGCTGCGAGCACGGGGCGATACAGCCATGCAACCCAGTTTGCCCCGGCAAACAAAGAGGCCAACAGAGCTACAATGGCTCCGACTACTGCCAAAGCTGTTGCCAGCTTTATAGCCGCTGGCGAAAACAGATCGCCCAGACTCTGCAAGGCTAGACCTCAGCCTGAACCTGAAAAAGCTTCTTGAAGAAAGACCCAATGCTGCCAGATTCGGCAGGCGGCTCAGCATTTAACAGGCGGGCTGCAACCATACCCAGGCAGCTGCTCGCTCTGCTTTTGGGGAACAGAATGAAAAAAGGTTTTTGACGGCGGATGGATTTACCCACGTTTTCATCTTCATAGACAAAACCGGTGTTTTCGATACGTACATTCAGAAACTGGTTAGAAATGTTCATGACCCGTTCGGCGACTTTTTTTCCCTCTAACGAGGAACCAACCCGATTTACAAGAAGTTTAATATTCTTTTCGGGCGCGACCAAAACTATTGACTTAATGATACCATATGCATCTGTGATTGAAGTGGGCTCAGGGGTCGTGACAACCAGTACATCATGAGCAGGCAAAGTAAACCCCACAACATTCGAACTCACCCCTGCACCGGTATCGATGAGCAGAACATCATACCCAGAGATAGACTCGAAAGAAGATATAAGAGATTCTCTTTCTTTTTCAGAGAGGTCTGCCAGGCTTGAATAGCCTGAAGCCCCTGCAATAATATCGAGCCCTTCGGGAGTGTGAATTATGATTTCTTCGAGGGTCTTGTGACCCTTTACGACATGAAAAAGATTAAACTTGGGAATCACACCAACCAGTACGTTGATATTTGCAAGACCTAAATCTGCGTCAAACAGCAAAACTTTTTTACCCATTTTCGCCATGGCCATACCAAGGTTTACCGACAGAGAGGTCTTGCCTACCCCGCCTTTCCCGCTTGTGATGGTGATGACCCGAGTACCAACTCCGCTCAGCGATGAGTCGCTACCGTGCATCATTTGTCTTAAGCCAGCCGCTTGATCAACCATATCTTAGTCACCCTACCGTTACTATCGAATGATTAATAAATTTCATTTAGAATTTTATTTCACTTTCTATGCTTTATATTCTCAGGTCTGCATGCACAGAATCTGACCAGCGTGCCAGTGTTTTTTCTGCCAGTAGAATTCTATCTGCCTCTTTATAGTCCCGCGGTACATCTTGACCATGGGTAAAAAAAGAAAACGGACGATGCCATCCGTCTGCCAGTTCAATGAATGCGCCAAAAGAATCTGTCTCGTCTATTTTTGAGAGAATCACTTTATCAAATGAAACTGCATCATAGCGCTCCATAATGCGCATTGCATCAGAACGCTTGCGGGTCGCCGGCAGCACAAGATGGATATCAAACTGGCTTCGGTTTTCTGAAAAATAGGCTGCTTGTTCATCAAAACGGGCAGTATCACCGGGTGAGATTCCTGCTGTATCGACCACGATTGCACTGGCCTTTTCTTCTTCAAGAACCTTTTGCAGTTCCGAGGGACTCTTGCACACATGCACCGGGGTGGCCATGATATTGCCGTAAATTTTCATCTGTTCTGTAGCCGCAATTCGATAAGTATCTGTTGTAACCAGAGCTACCTTGCGTTTTTCTCTGGCAATCAGATGCGCTGCCAGTTTGGCCTGGGTCGTCGTCTTCCCGGCCCCGGTAGGCCCAACCAATACCACGACCCGACGGGAACCTAAGATAGAATTTACCCTGATTCTCGAAATAAGGGCATTCTTAGCCGCCACATAAATTCTTTTCGGTGTCTTCCATTCATTGGGAGGCAGTGCGTTCTTGATCTCATCAATCAGCATTTTTGAATAGGCCCGGGTCATGCCCGAATCTAAAAAGGCATCGAGCAGTTCTTCAAAGTTTCTCTCTGCCAGTGAATCTGC
>JAGRNJ010000079.1 GCA_020440825.1 Leptospiraceae bacterium
AACTTGCTGAGGCCCTGGATACTTATGTAGCAGATCCTGTGCGTGAAGTTGATAAAGACTTCTTGATGCCAGTAGAAGACGTATTTACAATTCAAGGTCGTGGTACTGTTGTAACAGGACGTATTGAGCGCGGTAAAATCGGAATCAACGAAGAGGTTGAAATCATTGGTCTGCGTGATACAGTAAAAACCACAGTTACGGGTATTGAGATGTTCCGTAAGCTGTTAGATTCAGGTCTGGCTGGTGACAACGTAGGTCTGTTGATTCGTGGTATTAAGAAAGAAGATGTTGAGCGTGGTCAGGTAATTGCCAAGCCAGGTTCCATTAAGCCACACAAGAAATTCAAAGCTGAAGTTCTGGTTCTTACTAAAGACGAGGGCGGACGTCACACTCCATTCTTTAACAATTATCGTCCGCAGTTCTATTTTAGAACTACAGACGTAACCGGTACTATTCAACTGCCATCTGGTGTTGAAATGGTGAATCCCGGTGATAACGTAAACATGGATGTAGAGTTGATCTACCCAGTTGCGATGGAAGAAAATCTGCGTTTTGCTATTCGGGAAGGTGGTCGTACCATCGGTGCCGGTGTAGTAACTGCGATTACTGAGTAAGGTTGACAATGCAGAAAATCAGGGTAAAATTAAAATCTTTCGATCACCGTTTATTAGATCAATCTTCGCTTGAGATAGTGAACACTGTGCAAAGAACCCGGGCGCGTATTGCGGGCCCGGTTCCCTTGCCAACCAGAATTGAAAAATTTACAGTGTTGCGTTCAACGTTTGTATCGAAAGACTCCAGGGATCAATTCGAGATGCGTACGCACTCTCGATTAATCGATATTCTTGATCCCACTGAAGATACAATTGATGCCCTGATGAAGCTGCAATTGCCGGCAGGGGTTGCGGTAGATATTAAGTCGTAACCCCGCTTTTTTAGGAGATAGAAATGACAAAGGGACTGATGGGAAAAAAACTTGGGATGATGGGTCTGTGGAATGAGCAGGGCAAATATGTTGCTGTCTCAGTAATTCAGGCCGGGCCTTGCCATGTTGTACAAGTTAAATCTCCTGAAAAAGAGGGCTATGCAAGTGTTCAAATCGGCTTTGATGCAGTAGCTGAAAATAAAAGAGCCAGATTAGGCAAACCACGACTGCAACACCAGAAGAAGCTGGTTGAGGCAAAAAACGTTGCCTATAAAAATTTACGCGAACTACGCGATTTACCTGAAAGTAAAGAAGTTGGTGATCAAATTGATTGCTCTATTTTTACTTCGGGAGAAAAAGTTCATATCGAAGCCACTTCTAAAGGAAAAGGATTTCAAGGTGTTGTCAAACGCTATGGTTTTCGGGGCGGTAAGGGTAGTCACGGTTCAACAGTACACCGTGTCCCAGGCTCGATTGGCGCCGGCACAGATCCCAGTGAAGTAATAAAAGGCAAGAAGATGCCGGGTCGCATGGGCGGCAAAAAAGTAACAGTAATGAATCTTGAAATTGTCAAAATCATTCCAGAAGAGAATCTCGTTTTAATTAAAGGCGCGGTTCCCGGTGCTAATGGCAGCGAAGTGTTTCTATACCAGAATTAATGGCGGATTAAAATGGGATTAAAAGTTTTAAATTTTGAAGGATCATCAGTAGGCGAAGCCTCAGTGCCAAATGTTTTCACTGATTCGGGCAACCGCCATTTAATCTGGGAAGTTATAAAAGCAGAACTGGCCAATAAGCGCCAGGGAACGCACAAAACAAAAACCAAGTCAGAAGTAAGGGGCGGGGGCAGTAAGCCCTGGCGCCAAAAAGGCACAGGACGCGCTCGTCAAGGTTCAATCCGCTCTCCACAGTGGAGAGGTGGTGGTATTGCCTTTGGCCCTCTACCGAGAGATTACTCTGAAATGATTCCCCGTAAGAAGAAACGGGCTGGCCTAAGAAGCATATTAGCCGAAAAGTTTTCTTTAGATAAAGTTGTGATTCTTGATTCTGTTCAGTTGAGTGAAGTATCTACTAAAAAGGCTGTCAACGGACTTATGAAAGTTGTTGAAAATTCACCTTTCTATGGAGCATACTCTGAAAATCGTAAATTAATCAAGTCAGAGAACAAGCGCCGTAGACCAGTAACTCTGGTTACTGATTCAAATGATAACAACCAGAAGTTATCTATCCAGAATATTCCATGGGTCAAGACTGTACATGTAGATCGATTATCGGCAGTACCTTTGTTTTATAACCATGGCCTGATCATCACCAAGGGAGCATTAGACAAGCTTTCTGAAAAATTTGCCAAGTGAGTAATGTATGAATCTTCAAGATGTAATAAAATATCCGGTCGTTTCAGAAAAAGCTGAAGCAATGCAGGCCCAGAACTGCTATGTGTTCGAGGTTGACCGCCGTGCGAATAAAACTCTGGTTGCAAAAGCCATCCACGAGATTTATGGCTTTTCACCGGTTAAGGTCAATGTTGTGAATACTCGCCCGAAAGCAAAGCGCAATCGGTTTGGGGTAGGGTTTACTCCGGTTCGCAAAAAAGCATATGTATTCTTAAAAGACAGTGATAAAATCACTCTATTCGAGGCAGTATAATTATGGCTATCAAAAGATTTAATCCGGGGACCCCTTCTCAACGATGGAAGACGACCATCCGCTCTGAGGAAATAACAACCAATGAACCTTATAAGCCATTGCTGGCTCCAATGAAAGAATCGGGTGGCCGCAATAATTATGGCCGCATTACTGTTCGTCGACGCGGTGGTGGGCACAAGCGTCGTTATCGAATTATTGATTTTGTACGTCGTGACAAAATGGGTATCCCGGCCAAGGTAGAGACAATTGAGTATGATCCCAACCGATCAGCAAATATCGCGCTTGTCTGTTACCGGGATGGCGAAAGACGTTATATTTTAGCGCCACAGGGTCTGAAAGTCGGTACCAGTATTCTCGCAGATAATAAAGTTGAGAATGAACCAGGCAATACTGCCCCAATTGGCCAGATTCCAGTCGGCTCGAATGTACATAATATAGAATTGCAAATTGGCAAGGGCGGGCAGATGGCAAGATCTGCCGGTACATTTGCCGTGATCAGTGGTCGCGATGGCGAATATACTGTAATTAAGCTGCCTTCCGGTGAAGTGCGAAAAGTGCATAGCCGTTGTCTGGCGACAATCGGCATTGTCGGGAACGGAGAGCATGAGCTCGTCAGTCTCGGTAAAGCCGGAAGATCCCGCTGGTTGGGTATACGTCCTTCGGTACGTGGTGTTGCGATGAACCCGATTGACCATCCGCTCGGGGGTGGTGAAGGTAGAAGTTCAGGTGGACGTCACCCTGTAACCCCATGGGGTAAGCCTACACGGGGCAAGAAAACTAGAAATAAACGTAAAAACAGTGAGCGGTTTATTCTCTCGCGTAAAGGAAAAAAAGGTAAATAAACATGGCAAGATCGGTTAAGAAAGGGCCTTTTATTGATGCTCATCTCTTTAAGAAAGTTGAAAAAGCCAGAGCTGGTAATGACAAAAAACCTGTCAAGACCTGGTCTCGAAGATCTACGATCTTCCCTGAAATGGTTGGGATGACTTTCCTGGTACATAACGGAAATAAATTTATTCCTGTCTATGTAAATGAAAACCTCGTAGGGCATAAACTGGGCGAATTTGCACCGACCAGAACGTATCGCGGACATACAAGCCTCGATAAGAAGAAGAAGTAAACGCGGAGCGAAGATATGGAAGTAAAATCAAGCGCCAATCAGGTTAGAATATCTGCCAGAAAAATGAGACTGGTTGCAAATGAAGTCAGGGGATATGAATTTCCTGAGGCTGCAGATATTTTGCGCAATATGAAAAAGAAATCCGCGGGAATTATATTGATCGCACTTCGAAGTGCAATGGCAAATGCCAAGAATTTGAATCCCGATGCGGCTGAAGAAGATTTTTTCGTAAAGAAAATTTATGTTGATGAAGGTACAATGTGGAAGCGTTTTATGCCGCGTGCTCGTGGCAGTGCCAATAGAATTCGCAGGAAGACAAGCTCGTTGACGATCGTCTTGTCAGATGAGTAAAAGAGGAATAGAATGGGTCAAAAAGTACATCCAATTGGTCTTAGACTAAAAATTAACCGAAGCTGGGACAGCATCTGGTATCATAAAAAAGAAAATTATGCAAAAGTTCTTCACGAAGATCTGCAGATTCGAAACCTGATTTCTAAAAAATACCGCAAATCAGGCGTTATACGTGTTGTTATTGATCGCTTTCCTGAAAAAATTCATGTAAAACTTCACAGTACTAAACCTGGCATGGTTATCGGTCCTCGTGGTAAATCAATCGAAGCACTCAAAGTCGAGCTTGCCAAACTGGTCAGTAAACCTCTCGAAGTAAAGATTATTGAAGTTGCAAAACCGGACGGTTCTGCTCAAGCATTGGCAGAAACTGTGGCTATTCAACTCGAAGAACGGATGGCCTTCCGCCGTGCAATGAAGCAAGCCCTTCGTTCGGCAATTCGATCAGGGGCGCAAGGGGTTCGTATCATGGTCTCCGGTCGATTGAACGGGGCAGATATGGCCAGAACAGAACAGTATCTGGAAGGCCGGGTTCCGTTGCATACCTTGCGGGCATTGATCGATTACGGCTTTGCCGAAGCCGACACTACGTATGGTAAAATTGGCGTGAAAGTTTGGGTGTATAACGGTGACTATCTCGAAGCAAAAGAGTCAGAAGAAGACCGCTACACTGTAAAGCGTAGAGAATCATAAAATAATTAAAAGGATATATTATGCTAACCCCGAAACGGCTTAAATACAGAAAACCGCACACAGGCAACTTGAAAGGGAACTCCAAGGGTGGCAACGAAGTCTCCTTTGGTGAACTTGGCCTCAAGGCAATGAGTGCAGAAAGAATTACCTCTCGTCAAATAGAAGCGGCTCGTGTTGCCATGATGCGGCATGTGAAAAGGGGCGCGAAAGTCTGGATTCGAATTTTCCCAGATCGGCCTGTGACAAAAAAACCCGCAGAGACTCGTATGGGTAAAGGCAAAGGCGGGGTAGAATACTATGTCGCTATCGTGAAGCCTGGCAAAGTAATGTTTGAAATGGGCGGAGCAAATGAGGCTCTTATGACTGAAGCCTTGAGACTGGCGGCATCAAAGTTGCCAATAAAAACAAGAATCGTCAAGCGGATGACTTCCTAATCACTTGACGGGTTGACTCAAAATGATAATTTGGTAGGCTCTTATGTTGCGTAAAAAAACTGGAAAAGCAAAAACAAAAATCTCGTTTCATGAACTTAGTGAAGAAGAACTAGCAAAGGTTCTTCGCGAAGCCAAGAATGAATTGCGTGAACTTAGATTTAAAAGTGTTACTGCGGCAGTGCCAAATCCTAAAAGAATTGGTGCGTTAAAAAAAGATGTGGCTCGGGTTTTGACAGTGCAGCGACTGAGAGCTATTAAGGGTAATGGTTAATCATGGTTTCAAATGTTAAAAAACTGACCGGCGTTGTAGTCTCTACAAAAATGGATAAAAGCATTGTTGTGCAGGTGAATTTTCAGAAAATAGAAAAACGCTTCAAAAAAGTTTTACACAGAACAAAAAAGATTATGGCGCATGATGAAGATAATAAAGCGCAGTTAGGTGATAGAGTGGTCGTAAAAGAAAGTCGGCCTATGTCACGTATGAAACGGTATACTTTAGATTCAATTGTTGAAAAGAAAGAAAGCGCAGTTTAAAGGGTAAGGGCTAAGATATGTTACAGACAATGTCGCGACTCAAAGTCGCAGATAATTCAGGCGCAAAACAGGTTATGATTATAAAAGTGCTTGGTGGGTCTAAGCGCCGATATGCCGGGGTCGGTGATGTCGTCATGGTAGCTGTGAAAAGTGCAACGCCAGGCTATGGACTCAAAGACAGTGGTGGGAAGAAAGATCACAAGAAGTCTGTACAAAGGGCAGTGATTTTGCGTACACGAAAAGAAGTTCGCAGACCAGACGGAACGTATATCCGGTTTGATGAGAATGCATGTGCATTAATTGATAAAGACAATAACCCCAGGGGTACCAGGATCTTCGGGCCTGTAGCCCGGGAATTAAGAGAAAAGCAGTTTATGAAAATTATATCACTTGCTCCTGAGGTTTTATAAGTTATGGCTATTCAGAAAGAACCAATCAAAACGAAAATTAAAAAAGGCGATGAAGTGATTGTTATTGCGGGAAAATTTCGCAAACAGAAAGGCGAAGTTCTTCGCGTAGATCGCGAGAGCCAGAAAATATTCGTGAAGGGTGTAAATCTGCGTAAAAGATTCGCACGGCCTACCCAGGAAGCTCCAAAGGGCGGCATTATAGAGATAGAAGGGCCCATTCACCTTTCGAATGTTATGATGTTCGATTCAAAGGCCAAAAAACCCAGCAGAGTAAAATTCGGGCAAGATAAAAACGGAGCCAAAGTAAGAATTCTGGCGGCTTCAGGCAAAGAGTTGGAATAGGTAAGAGGAAATAATGGCAACTACACCGGCAAGATTACAAACCGAATACCGAGAGAAGTTCAGAAAAGAATTAAAAGAAGAACTGAGTCTCACGAGTATTATGCAGGTTCCTGAATTAAAAAAGATAGTAATTAACGTAGGGGCGGGGAAAGCAATCGAAAACCCTAAAATTCTCGACAGCATCGTTGAGGAAATCGGTATTATATCTGGACAAAAGGCAGTCAAAACAAAGGCTAAGAAATCAATCGCGGCTTTTAAGTTGCGTGAACAGATGAACATCGGGGCGATGGTAACTTTGCGCGGTAAAATTATGTATGAATTTTTAGACCGCCTGATCAATGTTGCTTTACCGCGAGTAAGAGATTTCAACGGACTCTCTGCAAAGTCGTTTGATAAGGCTGGCAATTATACTTTAGGGGTAAAAGAGCAAATCATCTTCCCTGAAATTAATTTCGATAAAGTAGCAAGTATTCATGGTATGGATATTACCCTGGTTATAAAAACCGATTCAGTTGAGCATTCAGCTAAGCTGCTAGAGAAGTTCAACTTCCCGATCAGGAAAAAGGCAGCATAGGAAAAATAAGGAAAAATCATGGCACGTAAATCAATGTTTGAAAAAGTAAAGCGCAAACCAAAGTTTCAGGTTCGCGCATATAATCGATGCCCATTGTGCGGGCGTTCAAGGGGCTATATGAGAAGATTTGATATGTGTCGAATCTGTTTTCGGGAAAATGCTTCGAAAGGTCTGATTCCAGGAATCAGCAAATCTTCCTGGTGAGATGACATTATGAGTATGACAGATCCAATAGCAGATGCTTTGACCAGAATACGCAATTCTCAACGTGCAGGTCATGAAACGACTGAACTGAGAGTAAACAAAACTGTTGAAGCTATTTTGAAAATTTTGAAAGAAGAGGGCTTCGTTGGCGGTTATACGCCATTTTTAGATGGTGCAACACCGAAAGCTAAAGTCGAGTTAAAATATTATATGAACAAGCCGGTCATTACCGGAATAGAGCGGGTTTCATCCCCGGGAAGAAGAATCTATAAGCAGAGTAAAGACATCCAACCTACGTTAAACAACATTGGTATCGGAATCTATAGTACACCCAAAGGTGTGATAACCGATAAAAATGCTAAGTTTGAAAATGTTGGTGGGGAACTCCTCTGTAAGGTCTGGTAATCTTATGTCAAGAATAGGGAATAAACCAATCGAACTGCCAAAGGGCGTCACAATTGAAATTGCTGCAGATGCAATCACAATCGCAGGACCGAAAGGTAAGCTAATATCACCTAATTTTCCGGGCATTAATGTAACCCAGGAAAATGGTGTATTGAATGTAAAGCGTGAAAATGATTTAAAAACTACGCGGGCTTTTCATGGACTGGTAAGATCGCTTGTAGCTAACCATATTGTAGGCAGTACTGTTGGTTTCTCAAAACTTTTGATCTTGAATGGGGTTGGTTACCGTGCACAAAAGAAAGGTAAGCAACTGGTAATGAGTCTTGGGTTTTCCCATGATGTTGTTTATGATGAACCGGCCGACGTGACCATTGAAGTGCCAGAGCCGACAAAAATTAAAGTTAGCGGCATTGATCGTCAGAGAGTTGGGCAGGTAGCCGCTGAAATACGCGCATTTAAACAGCCAGAGCCATATAAGGCAAAGGGTATACGATATGAAGATGAAACTGTACGCCGTAAAGCTGGTAAGACAGGTAAAAAATAGGATTTCATATGAGTGTTGATACAAAAAAGAAAGAACTTGCTGATCGTAGAAAAAACCGGGTACGTAAAAAAATTAAAGAAGTAAATCGTACCGGAAAACCACGCATTTTTTTCGCAGTTACCAATAAGCATTTGTATGCGCAGTTAATAAATGATGAGAGTGGCGCAACGTTGATGAGTGTATCTTCTTTGCACCCCAAATTGCGACAACCTGGCAAATCACTGAAAAATAAAGAGTATGCAAAAAAACTTGCCGAGCTTTTCGTAGAAACAATGCAAGAAAAATCGCTGAAACTTGATCAAGGGTATGTCTTTGATCGCGGCGCAAGTTTATATCATGGTCGGGTACAGGTATTTGCAGAGACCCTGCGTGAAAAAGGTGTTGTGATCTAAGGAGATATTATGGATTCTAAGTTAGGCCCGAAAAAAAACAGACGCAAAGGTGTAAAAAAAGATGCTGTGCGTAGAAATGTAGTTATTATAGACTCCAATGAAATTGAGTTGAATGAGAAAGTAGTCAAAATGGCCCGTGTTGCCAAAGTTGTAAAAGGCGGACGTAGATTTTCGTTCAATGCCTTGACTGTAGTGGGAGATGGCGACAGTTATGTTGGTCTTGGCTTTGGTAAAGCCAAAGAGGTTCCCGAAGCAATTCGTAAAAGTATTGAAGATGCCAAAAAGAACCTGGTGAAGATTACAAAACGTGGCAGCACGATACCTCACGAAGTAGTGGGCAAATTCAAGAGTGCGCGAGTGTTGCTGAAACCAGGCGCACCCGGTACAGGCATTATTGCCGGCGAAGCGGTTCGAGCAGTAGTAGAACTTGGCGGGGTACAGGATGTTCTGACCAAAGCATTGGGTTCATCAAATTCATTGAATATCGTAAAAGCGACTCTCGACGGGTTGCAGCAATTAAGCTCCCTCAATGATGCGAAAGCAAAACGGGGAGTGACCTTGCCACAGATTATGGGTGCATATGCTCAAAAGCGCAGAGAAGAAAAAAGAGCTGCGCTGGGTATTCAAACCAAGACTCCTGAGGGAACACCATGAAGAAAGTCAGAGTAAAATTGGTTCGCAGTAAAATAGGTCGTACAGATAAACAAAAAGCAACTATTGAGGGCCTTGGTCTGGGAAAAATAGGCAGTGTGCGAGAGCATACACTTACCCCTGCTATACAGGGCATGATTGCTAAAGTAGACTTTTTGATTAAAGTTGAGGAAATCAAATGAATGATTTAAAACCAAATCCCGGTGCAAACGTTGCACGTAAAAGAGTAGGCCGTGGTCATGGCTCAGGTTTGGGAAAAACTTCAGGACGTGGTGGAAAAGGCCAAACAGCCAGAACAGGTGGCACAATAGCAAGGGGTTTTGAGGGCGGGCAACAGCCTCTCTACAAAAGAGTACCAAAGCGAGGCTTTAAAAATATTTTTGCTGACGATTCTGTTGAGCTAAGTATTGATCGGCTGGTCAGTTCTGTGCGCGACTCAAAATTCAATGGCAATGACCTGAGTGCAGAAGAGCTAAAAAAAATAGGAGCGATTCCTCGCAAAGCAGCAAAGAACATTCGAGTTCTGGGCCAGGTAAGCGAAAAGAATAAGGGTGATTTATCATTATTGAAAGGAAAAAATCTAACGGTTGATCATGTTACCAAGGGAGCTAAAACGCTGCTCGAAGGTGCAGGTGTAACCATTCAAATTAAAGAGAAGGCACCGGCCAAATAGGTAAAAAGATTATATGTTCAAAACACTCGCGACAATTTTCAGTATCGCAGATCTGCGTAGCAAAATTTTATTCACTATTGCAATGCTTATTGTTTTCCGTATTGGTTCGCATATAACCGTTCCGGGAATCAACTTTCAGGTTCTGGATGATTACTTTAAAGCGTCAGCGGGTGATGCCCCGGGACTGACAGACTATATTGACCTGTTTGCTGGTGGTGCGTTTAAGAGGCTGTCAATTTTTGCACTCGGCATTATGCCATACATCTCTGCTTCGATTATAATGCAGCTGATGATGGTTGTCGTACCTTCATTACAGAAACTTTCGAAAGAAGGTGAGTACGGACGCCGCAAAATCAACCAGTTCACCCGCTATGGCACAGTTCTTTTGTGTGCAATGCAGAGCTACGGTATAACAGTGTATATTCAATCTCTTCACGATCAGATTCGAAATGAAAAAGCAATCAGTTTGATCGAAGGTGGCGGAGGGATGGGCTTTGTCCTTTTGACAATTCTGGCAATTACTACCGGAACAATCGTACTAATGTGGCTTGGCGAGTTAATAACCGAAAAAGGTATCGGGAATGGTATTTCATTACTGATTTTCGCCGGTATTATTGCAGGGGCTCCGCCAGCAATTGCGTCATTTTGGTCAGACGTTCGAAACAATACAGCCGATGTAGACATGATTCTGGTATTGATTCTGTTCATTGCTTTTATAGCCATGATTGCCATGAGCATTCTGTTAACAGAAGGACAGCGTAAAATACCCCTTCAATTCGGGAAAAAAATCGTTGGCCGAAAAATGATGCAAGGTGCAAGCCAGTCGCTGCCCATTAAAGTAAATGCGGCTAATGTAATGCCTATCATTTTTGCATCGTCTCTCATGTTATTCCCGACCCAGATCGCAAACTATCTTGAGGGCAACTACAAAGAATTTGCAGGGGCAATTCAAGCCTATCTTTCACCGGGATCGTGGACTTATTTGCTTATCTATGTAGTTTTGATTATTTTCTTTGCCTATTTCTATACAGCTATCCAGTACAATCCGAAAGATATGGCAGAAGCTTTAAAGAAAAATGGCGGTTATATTCCGAATGTAAGACCGGGCCAGCCGACAGAAGAAAAAATACAGCATATCATGAATAGAATCACTCTATCGGGAGCTATTTTCTTGGCTTTTATAGCAATCGCACCCGACCTTATGATTCAGATTTGGGATTTACAAAAATATCGAAACCTTGCCTATTTGTTTGGCGGTACCTCGCTTCTGATTACAGTTGGTGTTGCGCTTGACACCCTGAAGCAAATTGAAAGTCAGCTAGTTATGCGGCATTATTCAGGCTTTATGGACAAATCAAAGAAATCTTCTGGCAAAGCGAGAATGGTCAGATGATGAATTTAATTTTCATTGGCCCTCCCGGGGCAGGTAAAGGTACGCAAGCGAAACTTGTAGAAGACCGCTTGTCAATTATACAGATCTCTACAGGTGATATTCTGCGTGCGGCAGTTGCCAAAGGCAGCGATCTGGGAAAAAAAGCAAAAGAATATATGGATGCCGGTGATCTGGTGCCAGACAGTGTTGTAATTGGTATTATTGCTGAGCGTATCAAGGAACCCGATTGTGAAAAAGGCTTTATTCTAGACGGTTTTCCAAGAACAATGGAACAGGCGCGTGCATTAGACGAAATATTATCGGCCGAAGGGTTAGACATCCATCATGTAGTAGAATTTGTCGTTCCTGAAGATGAGTTGGTGAAGAGACTTTTGGGAAGAGCCGAACAGGAGGGCAGAGCCGACGACAATATTGATTCAATTAAAAACAGGCTGAAAGTTTTTAATGAAAAAACAATGCCAGTTACAGGATATTATAAAGACACTAATAAGCTTAGAAAAATTGATGGTACAGGAACTGTAGCCGAAATTTCAAGCAGAGTTCAAGCTGTACTTGGCCACTGATATGGCTGTACGCATTTATACGAGTAAAGAAATTCAAAAGATTATGGACTCAGGGTCCATAGCCTTTGACACCCATATGTTACTGAAATCCCATTTGCGGCCGGGTATCTCGACTGCAGAACTTGATAAAATAGCAACAGACTATATTATCAGTAAAGGTGGCAAGCCAGGTTTTCTGGGTTTGTATGGGTATCCTGCTTGCCTATGCACTTCGGTCAACGAACGAGTTGTGCATGGCTTACCCAAGCAAGAGGTAGTATTGAAAGAGGGAGACATGATCAGTATCGATCTGGGAGTACTTTACGGTGGCTTCTATAGCGACACTGCGTGGACATGGCCGATAGGAAATGTTTCATCAGAGGCGAAAAAGCTGATCACTGTAACCCAGCAATGTCTTTTCCGTGGGATTGCAGCAGCTGTGCCGGGCAATAGAATCGGCGCAATTGGTGAGGCAGTACAAACCCACGCTGAAAGCAACGGTTTTTCGGTGGTACGCAGTCTGGTAGGGCATGGTGTAGGAAAAGCGATGCATGAAGAACCCCAGGTTCCGAATTATGGCCGTAAAAAAGATGGCGTAAAGATTCGGCCGGGAATGGTTTTGGCGATTGAGCCAATGATCAATCAGGGAACGTATGAAGTGATTACAGAACCTGATAAATGGACCATCTCAACAAAAGATGGAAAATTGAGTGCCCATTTTGAGCATACAGTAGCGATTTCGGCCAACGGACCGGTAATTGCAACATTGCCCAAAGGGGCAGAAGTAAATGTTTTTGAGCTAATGGCTTCATAAAAGAAAAAGAGGAAGAATATGAAAGTAAGAGTTTCAGTCAGAAAAATCTGTCCACATTGTAAAATGATTAAACGATCGGGAGTGCTACGGGTAATTTGTAACGTCAATCCCCGTCATAAGCAGAAACAAAGGTAATTAAAATGGCAAGAATTGAAGGAATTGATTTACCCGCACAAAAAAGAGTAGTGATTGCGCTGCAATACATTTACGGTATCGGACAGTCCAGTGCGAAAAAGATTATTGTAGATGCACAGATTGACGAAGCGAAGCGGGTTCACCAGCTCGACGACGACGAAGTTGCCCGTATCCGAAAAGTTCTCGAAGAGGGCTATCAGGTAGAAGGTGAGTTACGATCAAAAGTTTCCTTAGATATGAAACGACTTATGGACATCGGCTGCTTTCGTGGTCTTCGCCATAGAAAAGGTCTTCCAGTACGTGGTCAGCGTACCAAAACAAATGCTAGAACACGCAAAGGTAAACGTGTAACAGTTGCAAAAAAGAAATAATCAGGTAAAACGAAATGAGTGATAAAAAAACATCGAAAAAAGAAAAATTGAAAGCTCCAAGAGGGAAAGCGTTCATAAATGCAACTTTCAATAATACAATCATAACATTTACCGATGTCAGTGGCAACACCTTGTCCTGGGCATCTGGTGGTTCGATGGAGTTTAAAGGCTCCAGAAAAGCTACCCCTTATGCGGCTCAATTGGCGGCAAAGAGTGCATTAGATAAAGCAAAAGAGCGCGGCTTAAATGAAGTGGAAATCTATGTAAGAGGTCCGGGAGTTGGTCGTGAGAGTGCCATCCGCGCCATAGCGACCTCTGGCTTAAAAGTAACATTAATTAAAGACACAACTCCGGTTCCCCACAACGGATGCCGGCCGCGCAAAAAGCGCCGGGTATAAGAGGTAAAAGAATGGCAAGATATTTAGGACCAGTTTGTAAATTATGCAGAAGAGAGGGAATGAAGCTCTTTCTCAAAGGCTCTCGTTGTGCAACGGAAAAATGCGCGTTCAATGATCGAAAGGCTCCCCCGGGACCTCCTTCAAAACGTCGCCCAAAACTGAGCGGTTATGCAACCCAGTTACGAGAAAAACAAAAAGTAAAAAGAATTTATGGTGTACTCGAACGCCAGTTCAGAAATTATTTTGAAAAGGCTACCCGCTTGAAAGGGATTACAGGCGAAAACCTGTTGATGCTGCTCGAGCGCCGACTGGACAATGCATTATACAGAATGGGGATTGCTGCCTCCAGGGCACAGGCAAGAAACTTTATTTCACATGGTCACATTCTGGTGAATGGCCATCGTGTAGACATTGCGTCGTATCAAGTAGCGCCTGGAGATCAGTTGGCAATCGATGAAAAACTGCAGGCGAAATCTGTGGTTGCCTCGAATGTTGAGCTGGCAAAAAATATGGATCTGGTAGCAGACTGGCTAGAGCTCAACGAAGATGGTAAAGGTGGCAAGGTGGTCAGATTACCATCCAGAGAAAATGTAGATATTGACGTTAAAGAACAGGTAATTGTCGAGTTGTACTCGAAATAATCCATAAAGGGAAATAACTAATGGCAGATCAGAATACAATCGAACAAGTGAGTCCGCGAAATCTTCTCAAAGGTCTTAAACGACCTCGGGTTGTCGAGTTTCACCATATTGAATCAAAAGCAGATTATGGTAAGTTCGTAGCCGAACCATTTGAAAAGGGTTTCGGGGTAACGATTGGCAATGCGTTGCGCCGGGTTTTACTTTCTTATATTGAAGGGGCAGCGATAGTCGCAGTGAAAATAGAAGGTGTTAATCACGAATTTGCGACTATTCCTGGTATTCGTGAAGATGTATCACGTATCATTCTCAATCTTAAAAAAGTGAGAGTACGATATGGTGGTACTGGTCCCATTTCAATTGAGATCAATAAAAAAGGTACCGGTCTGTTGACAGCCGGAGATCTGGCAGTTGCTTCTAATATTGAAATCATGAATCCAGAAGTTGTGATTGCACATTTGAATGATGACGCAGATCTGCAGATGACTTTGCAGATTGACAAAGGTCGTGGCTATTTGCCCGCCGAAATCACAAAAAAAATGATCGATGAAATTGGCGTTTTGCCTATCGATGCGCTTTTCTCTCCGATCCGTAAAGTAAACTTCGAAATAAGCGAAACCCGGGTTGAGCAAAGAACCGACTATGATAAACTTGTTTTCGAAGTCTGGTCAGATATGACGATTAAACCGGAAGATGCTGTTGCTTATGCTGCAAAAATTCTCAAAGAGCATCTGACTGTTTTCATTAACTTCGAAGAAGAAATGTACGAAGAAGAAGAAGAATTTGATGAAACAGATGAAAGATTGAAAAAAGTACTGAACATGCCGCTCGAAGAACTGGAATTATCAGTTAGAACGGTAGCAGTTTTGCGCAGCCTTGATTTGCGTCTTGTAAGGGATCTGGTCAGTAAGTATGAAGAAGATCTTCGTAAAAGTAAACATTATTCAGACAAAGTGCTGCTGCAACTCAAAAGTAAATTAGGAAACCTGAATCTTGCTTTTGGTATGCGTGAAGTAGGCCGCTAAAGCGGGGGGAATTTATGAGAAAACAGAACTCAGTAAACCAGTTAAACAGAACTTCATCTCATAGGAAAGCGATGCTAGCCAATATGGTTACTTCGCTTCTCTATCATGAGAGAATTGAGTCAACAGTTGCCAAAGTAAAAGTTGTTCGCCAGATGGCCGAAAAATTGATTACCAGAGCAAAAAGAAACCAGGATTCGAAACTGACCTCGGCTCAAAAAGTGCACAATTTTCGCGAAGCAAGAAAGATTATTAAAGACCGGGAAGTTTTACAAAAGCTTTTCAGTGATATTGCTCCCCGATATACAGATCGACCAGGTGGCTATACCAGAATTTTACGGGTAGGGGCTAG
>JAGRNJ010000007.1:0-35479 GCA_020440825.1 Leptospiraceae bacterium
GCCTGAACTTTTGATTGCCAGTTTCGCCAATCTGCTCGCCATCGTGGCTCACTGACCGCATAACTGACTTCAATATTTTCCTGATCTAAGAAGCCCAGCTCTCGGCTCATGAACTGACCGGTTGCCATTTTAATAATGGCAGGTACACTATAGACAAGCGGTTCACCGCTTTCTAATCTTTTTTTTTCAACTTGCAGTATTTCGAAATCTTTCATGCCGGTTTCAATAAACCGCCACAGTACTGGCAAGTGGGGTTTTCGCCGGGCAAAATAACTGTGGCTTGCAGGTTTGCTCCACAGTTTTTACAATTGTCAACA
This sequence comes from Leptospiraceae bacterium, assembly GCA_020440825.1. Classification (GTDB taxonomy): domain Bacteria; phylum Spirochaetota; class Leptospiria; order Turneriellales; family Turneriellaceae; genus JAGRNJ01. The sequence continues at coordinate 318 of JAGRNJ010000007.1, forward strand.
ACTGCAGCCTCAGCTCCCAGACTATTTTTCTGAACATAAAGACTGCGAGCCGGATGCCAAGCAATGCCTAAATCTTCCTCTTGAGTGATTCTCAACAATGCGTTTACGACTTCGGTTTGATCAATTTGCAATGCATCTGCCAGTTCCCTGACAGAAAAAAAGGCTCGCGTCTGGGCAAACGCAATTATTCGCTGCCTGATATTTTTGGCTTTTCGTAAAATTAAGGCAGCTATGATTCCCACAACCATGAAAAAAAATGCTACTAAGGTTAATAAAAGCCAGCCTCTGAGTTGATTTTGATCACCGGGTTCGGGAGCGCTGTCAGTATAAATTAGAAATGCAAGAAATAAAAATGAGATCGCACAGAGCAAAGAAACAGCAATCAGTATCTGGCTCAGTTTTAGAAATATATCTGTTTTTATGACTCTAAAGCTCATGAGGTCTCTCAATAATAAATTGATTCATGCAGAAATACAAAGGGCCCTTAATCTGTAAACAAAGTTGTAATTGTTTTTATCTCATCGTCAACACAGCTGGACCATACACCTAAAAACTGGCAAAAAGAACCAATAAGCGTTATATTTTCAGAATAAATAACAAATTGGAAGCTTTTGCCAATTATTCGTGAAGAGGAAAAAATGTCATTAAAACCAAAATTAATCAGCTTTAAATTATGCCCGTATGTGCAGCGATCGGTGATCACATTGCTTGAGAAAAAAGTACCTCATGATATCGAGTACATCGATCTTGAAAACAAACCCGACTGGTTTTTGAAAATTTCACCGTTGGGAAAAGTTCCGGTCTTAGTGGTCAATGACCGAGTACTTTTTGAATCAGCGGTAATCAATGAATACCTTGATGAGACTAATCCCCCCTCATTGCATCCGAGTGATGCTTTTGATAAAGCTGAAAACAGAGCTTACATTGAATTTGTCTCCAGCCTACTGGTACATTTCTATCTACTCTCGACCAGTAAAGATGAACAGACTTTTGAGGCAAAGAAAAAAGACTTGGCGAATGGTCTAAGCAGACTTGAACAGCTTATTAAACTGCCTTTTTTTAATGGTGAAAAGTTATCACTGCTGGATACATCCACCGCCCCTCTGCTTACCCGGTTACTGCTTATAGAGAAAAATACAGGCATTCAACTGATTCCCGATGAACTTAAGAAAGTTCGTTCTTATGCAGAAAAAGTTACCAGTCTCGATAGTGTAAAAAAGTCTGTTGTATCAGACTTTGAAAGTCTTTTTGTTGGGTATTTAAAAAAGAAATCAGAGTACCTGGCTACCAGACTTACCTGATGAACGCGCTTTCGATTCAAAATCTTTCGAAGCAATACACCAATGGCCATGTGGCCCTGGATAACGTTTCACTTCAGGTAAAAGAAGGCGACTTTTTCGGACTGCTGGGCCCCAATGGGGCGGGAAAATCTACTTTAATCGGTATTCTGACTTCGATTGTTAGAAAAACCTCAGGCAATGTGAGTGTCTTTGACAAAAATATCGATGTTGATTTTCCTGCAGCTCGAAGTTTACTGGGGGTTGTACCCCAGGAGTTCAATTTTAATCTATTCGAAAAAGTATGGCAGGTACTTGTATTTCAGGCCGGTTACTACGGTGTAAACAGAAAAACAGCATTAGGCAAAGTAGAAGAGCTGCTTTCTCGACTGGGGTTGCATGAACAACGAAACTCTTCGGTAAGAATGCTGAGCGGAGGGATGAAACGCCGTTTAATGATAGCCCGTGCACTTATTCATTCCCCTCGACTGTTGATTCTCGATGAACCGACAGCAGGGGTCGATGTAGAACTAAGACATCTAACCTGGAAATTTGTAGATGAAATCAATAAAAATGGTGTGACAATTATTCTCACAACCCACTACCTTGAAGAGGCAGAGAATTTATGCAAGAACATTGCAATCATAGACAATGGGAAGATCATTGAAAATACCAGCACAAAAAATCTGTTGCGCCAACTGGATAACCAGACAATAGAACTCGAATTGAGTACAAGGCTTAAAACACCTCCCGTACTTAATGATTTTTCTATCGAACTGTCAGATACAACTACGCTGAAGATTCAATGCTCACGAAAGGCAGATATAAATTCTCTCTTTACAATGCTGTCTAAAAAGAAAATTAAAGTTATTGGTATGCTGAACCGGTCTGCGAGACTCGAAGAACTTTTTGTGAAGATTACAGGTAAAGGGTAAAATGATATCATCTAACTGGATTGCCTTTAGAACTATAATCTTCAAAGAAACGGTTCGTATACTACGAATCTGGACTCAAACCCTGCTGCCTTCAGCAATTACCAGTGTTCTGTATTTTATAATTTTCGGCAAGATTATTGGCGATCGGGTGGGCAGTATGGTAGGTATTGGCTATATCGAATTCATTGCCCCGGGGTTAATTCTTATGGCGGTCATTACCAATTCTTATGGCAATGTAAGTTCCTCATTTTTCAGTTCCAAATTTCAAAGAAATGTAGAAGAAATGCTGGTCTCTCCCGCCAGTGAACATGTGATCATTCTGGGCTATGCTGCTGGGGGTATTTTACGCGGTTCAATTGTCGGGTTAATTGTAACTGTGATCTCAATGATATTCACTAAATTACAGGTTTTTGACCTGCTCATCATTGTCAGTATGGTTTTATTAACCGCCATGCTTTTTTCTTTAGCAGGGCTGGTCAATGCACTTCTGGCATCAAAGTTTGACGATATAGGAATCATCCCCACTTTTATTCTGACCCCTTTGAATTATCTGGGAGGAATCTTTTTTTCAATATCGATGCTGCCTGAATTCTGGCAAAAAGTTGCAGCTTTAAATCCGGTGTTGTACATGGTAAATACTTTCCGCTATGGTTTTCTCGGTGTATCAGATACAAGTATTACGTTCAGCTTTGTCTTTCTGGGGCTTGTAGTTCTCGCATTATACCTGTTGAGCATGAAACTTTTTATTTCTGGAAAAGGAATGCGCAATTGAATGAGCGTTGAACGAGTTTATCTGAACAACTCTCTAAGGAATTTCAATTATTTTTTTATTAGCAGGTCATCTGGGGCTGTACTTGTCATAGACCCTTTTGATGCAGAGCTTATTTTTGAAACCTGTAAAAACAATTCCTGGAAAATTACAGCAATCTTCAACACCCACGAGCATCATGATCATACCAAAGGCAATCTTGAATTAAAAAAAATGACAAATGCAACAGTTTATGGCCCGGCTGCTCTGGCCAATAAAATCCCAGGTTGTGATGTGTCATTACGAGCTGACGAAGAACTGATTCTCGATAGTCAGAATAAATTTAAGATGTTGAGTTTACCCGGTCATACCTTGGGCCACGCCGCACTGTTTCATGATTCCGGTGATAGTAATCCCTGTCTATTTTGCGGAGATACAATCTTTAATGCAGGATGCGGAAACTGCTATCGAGGGGGAGACGCAAAAACCTTGTATTCAACTTTGTGCGATCTTCTTCTCAAAATTCCTGACGATACGATTCTTTTTCCCGGACATGATTATCTTGAAAACAATCTGCAATTCGCAGCTCATGAAGGGTATGCAAGCGATTCCTCAGCAATGTTGCTCTCGAAATGCGAAGAAATCGGCTTTTCTACTGACTATCTCGCAACTCTGTCCCAGGAATTAGAATATAATCCTTTTCTGAAAATCTGCAAGCAACCTACAACTGATGAGAATCTCGCAGAATTTCTGCGTTTAAGAGCAAAGAGAGACAGCTGGTAAATATGGATTTTAAGATCGTATATGGCGATTCTGAGATAGAAATAGAGCAGAAGCTTAAAGATTTTGAGAAAAATCAATTTTATGCAACTTTAGCCTTTGTGTTTCTTGCAGATAAAACGATTTCAGCAGATTTTTTAAAACCATTCACCGAAAGAAAAATTACCATCTTTGGATCCTGTGCAGCAGAGGTAATCTTAAACCAGGAAAAGTCAAGACATGCTGTTGTTGCCATGCTTCTCAATATTCCTGAAACTGCTTTCCAGTTAATTGTATTTCAAACAGAAAAACAATCTTCATTTATTGGCCAACAGATCGCTCAAGCAGCTCAAAACAGTTATGAACATTCTTCAGTATTGCTTTTGATTGCCTCGCTGGATCTTCAGTATTCACCAGAAGGAGTCTTACAGGGAATTTCTGAAATCAATAGCAGATTAAAAGTTTTCGGAGGTATACCCAGTAGTTTTGGCCTGGTCGAAAATCCCCCTTTTATCACCGCAGAAGGTTTTATCGAATCTGGGGTCTGCGCACTGATTCTCAATCAAGATGTTCTTACTCTTGACGGATTATCAGTTAGCGGATGGCAGGAACTCGGCACTCCCAAAAAGATTACCCGTTCATCTGGCAGAAAAGTTTATGAGATTGAAAATATTCCTGCCACAGAATTTTATGCAAGGTATTTCGGTTTCAACGATACAGGCACTGGTATTATTAAGAATCATATTGACCCCGACCTGCTTTCTGCCAGTGAGTATCCGCTCATGCTTCAACGTCAAGATGGCAGCTTTGTCATGCGGGTTGCGGTGCAAATGGACTTTGAAGAAAAATCTGTTTTCTTTGGCGGGGATATTCCTCAAGGCGCAATGGTAAAATTCTGCTCTCCCAATACTATTGAAACGATTCAACATTCTCTGAAAGACATGATTCAGTTTAGGAATATCGAATCTGAAAAACCGGATGCTATTCTTATGTTCAACTGTGCGGTACGCTCCCGCTCACTTGGTAATTTTATGAACACTGAGCTAAAGGCCATCCACCAGATCTGGCAAACCCCGATTGTTGGTTTCAGCTCATGGGGAGAGATTGGTAATTCTTTAAATGCGAGCTGTGGTTTTCACAATACTGTTATCTCAGTGGTTGCTTTACGCGACCGAACAACCAGCAACCGAAAAATGTATGAAGACAAAACAAAAACTTCTCTTCAGGATTTTTCTTTACAGGCCCCTGAATCTTCTTTAACTTTGTCTGAGCTTCAAAAAGAAGTAACCCAGTTGAGAAGAGATAAAAAAGTTTTAACGCATTTTTTAAGGCTCACAAATAATGATCTCGAGATCGAAGAAGCACGCAGCAGTCGATTGTTGCTCAATATTTTACCTGCTGAAACTGCCACAAGATTAAAAGCAGGCGAAACCAACATTGCACAGCATGTTGAATCAGCTTCAGTTTTGTTTGCAGACCTGACCGGCTTTACTTCATTTTCTGCCCAGACAGATCCTGATTCTCTGGTTAAAATGCTGAATGAAATATTTACTGCATTTGACGATTTTGTGATCGGTACCGGGGTCGAAAAAATTAAAACAATTGGCGATGCATATATGCTTGCCGCAGGGGTACCAAACCCTTTTCCTGAACATGCTGATATCTGTGTCGATCTTGGCAGGCAGATGATACAGTTCATTCATGACTTTTCAAAACGTAAAAAACTATCATTGAATCTGAGAGTGGGCATTAACTCGGGAGAAGTTACAGCAGGTGTGATTGGCAAGCATAAGTTTTCCTATGATCTCTGGGGCGACACTGTCAATATGGCACAAAGAATGGAGGCCTCTGCAGTTCCGGGAAGTATACAGATTACAACAAGTACGTTCAAGCTCTTGACAGATAAATCTGATTTTACCTCACGAGAGATTGATGTAAAGGGGATTGGCCAAACCACGGCATATATCTTGCCTTTTTCAAGCTTTCTGTAAAGAAAAGTCAATAATAAAAGGGTTGACGACTCTGGGGTTGACTGCAGATGTATTATGTCACATAAATTCGTCTGCCCCGAAGACTAGAAACATTATGGCCTGGTCAATCAACCGAAAATTCAAATTCTTTTTTATCTCATTGGCTGCAATTGCACTAGCGGGATTCAGCTGGGCTGTGTTTTTTCCCACTGTTGGTTTCAAGCAAGACAAAGCAGAAGAGGCATTTCGACAGGGAACCCTGCTCTACACAGATTATATGTATGATGCAGCAATTGAAAAATATCTTGATTCTCTAGCTATTAACCCCGACTTTTATTTGGCGCGAAGATTTCTCGGACAAGCACTGTATTTTTCGGGGCAGGTCGATGAATCCCTGTCCGAGTGGAAGTCAATTCTCGATGCAGGGGTCTATGACCCTCCTTTGCGACAGCATATTCAAAGTTTGCGTTCGTTTACAGTCGATGAAGAACCAAACTGGTTCTATTCCCGCAGTTTACCAAACGAACCGGGTTACCGATTTCAATACCCTGTTTTCATAGGAACGTTAGATGACGGGGGAATTTTCTTCCTTTCTATTGGCGGCAGCGGCGATGCTGCATATATTGAAGTTTCGGCAAATGGTGAATATCGTAAAATTTTACGAAGAATTTCAGGTAAACTGGAAGCTCCGATGGGTGCTGCAGTTGGTGAAAAGGAAATCTGGATTACGGATTTTGCTGCTGATAAAATTCACCGGCTCTCTATCGACAGAACCCAGCCGATTCCGGTGATCAACCAGCTGCAACCCATTGGTGGCCCAGGTTCAGATCTGAATGGCTTAAGGGGTCCGGCGGGAATCTGTTATCACAATGAACATTTCTGGATCGTAGACTCGGGAAACCATCGACTATTGAAGTACAGTGAAGATGAGCAAAAGGCAATCGCTGTATTTAGCCCTTCTGCAGCAGAAATTTCTGCATTGCAGAGTCCATTTGGCATTGCCTGTACAAATTCCGGATCAATTTTTGTAAGTGAAAGCGAAGCTGGTCGGGTAAGTGAATTTGATACATACGGAAACTATATTCGACCAATCGGGGCGGGTGAAATTATTAAACCCCGGCATTTATCTATCAGTCAAGACACTTTGATTGTTGCCGATGAAGCTGGCGGGGTGAACTTCTATGATATGCAAGGTCGCAAGACTCATGAGATTAAGAGCATTGAATCCGAAAATCCTAGAAATTTTTTACGGCCTTACAGCGCCGTAAGAGATAATTTCGGAAATCTTTTTGTGGCTGACTATGCCGCGCATGAAATTGCAGTTTTTCACCCCGAAAATTTCATGTACACCAATCTCGAAGTCTGGATTGAACGGGTAAATGCTGCTTCATTTCCCAATATCGGTACCTATGTCACAGTAAAAGATTCTAATGGAAATTATATTCGTTCATTGAATGAAAATAATTTCAAAATTCTCGAAAATGATGCCTCAGTGAGCGGTATTCGCGCAGACTACCTTGAGCAATTCGAAAACACAATGACGGGAATCATCCTCTTTTCCAGAAATCAACGTATGGCAGAATACAATGACTCACTTGGCTGGTTACTTGATTTTGCAATTACCAACATTCGCGTAAAAGATAAAATCAAGCTCGCCAGTTACGCAGAAGATTTCAGAGATGAATCTGATTATACCAATTCTAAGATTCGCCTGAGAAAAGCTGCAAATGATGCCCTGCAGAATCTGGGCGGTGACGGTCAGGCAGCTGGCAGAGCGTTGTACACATATTTGAATGAGTTGCTCCCAGCTACAGGAAAAAGATTTTTAATTTGGGTAATCGAAGGCGGATTGCCCGCTGCTGGATTTCAAGAATACTCTATGAACAGGCTCGAAAATTTCGCAAAAAATAATCATATCCCGGTATTTATTTTTGACTTTGCCCACCCAGACTTCAGGGAAGATACTGCGCAAACCGCACTCTTGAGCCGATTCGCAGAACAGACTGGCGGCAAGCGATACTCTGTATTCAAAGATCTGAAAAATATTCAAGAAATACTTCGAAACCTGCCCGAGAACAGGTATGTACTGAATTTTCACAGCGGGGCCAATAAAGAATGGGTCGATCGCTTCATGGACCTCAGAATAGAGGTCAATTTTCAAGGCCGAAAAGGAATAGAGTCATCTGGTTATGTTATACCGCGCAAAAAATAAACTGAAAGCCACCGTAAAATTTACCGGTATTTTTTCAAAGATTACTCAAAAAATCAATACCAGAAATATATTTTTGCGAATTTCGATTTGTCTTGTTTTGTTTATATCTCTAAGCACGGTCAACTGGTTTTTGACCGCGGCTCCAAATGCATCCCAATTAAAAGAGCGGGCAGATGCAGAAATCATCGCACGCAATCTTACATCAGCGATAGAATATTATCGTCAAAGCCTGACTGTGAATCCGAATTTTGCCCCGGCGATGGTTGGCCTGGGTGTCATTCTACGCAGAACCGGCTCACTGGCCGAGTCTGAAATCTGGCTTGAAAGGGCACTCAAACTGGATAATAATGCAAAAACAGCCTATGAACTTGCAAGAACGAGAATTGAAAATGGGCGACTTGATTCAGCAAATAGCCTGGTACAAAAATACTTAAAACAAAAACCTTATGATCCTGATTTTAACGTACTGAATGCAGAAATACTGATGAAGAAAAATCGGGTAGAGTTGGCTATCCGCAGACTCCAGAATATTGTGAGAGGCAACCCAGATTCCCTTAGAGCATGGCTTGCCTTAAGCCGATGTTACCGCATTAAAAATAATTCAGCAAGGGCTGCAGCCGCGTTACGTAAAGCAGTTTTAATTTCACCAGAAGATTCTGAAGTAATAAGAGAGAGCTCTTATCTTATTCTTGAAAAGCAACTGCAAAACCTGAGTTCTGACCTGTATCTCAATCCTGTTAACCAGTCTGATTTTTCTGAAACCCTGCGCGAATTAAGTCAATCGCGGGCTTTAGACCCTGAAAATGTCGATGCAAACCTGATGACTGCCAAAGTATACACTTTGACTGGTGAGTGTGAAGCAGCATTGCCCTTTATTGACAATATTCTGCGAGTAAACCAAAACCATGAAGATGCACTCTATTATAAAGCATATTGCGAAGGCGATAATTCAGAGCAGATTTTTGAAAAATTACTGACCCTGAACTCTAATAATGAACTGCTACGATTTGCATACCAGAGAGAATTACTGCGAAAATATAACAGAAGGGAACATCCGGCAATTACCTCACAGGCCCGCCATCATTTTCAACTGGCCGAGACCTTAATGAAGTCTAGTCTTATTGACCAGGCGATGGATGAAGTTTTCTGGTCAATTTATCTGTTCCCGGCTTTTGTCCCTCCGCATGAAACTCTACTTCGTCACTATAGAGCAAGCGGAGATATTGATTTAACTTTTGGCCATTTAAATTTTCTTTATCGTCAGACAAAAGAAAATAAATACCGGGATATGCTTGAACAACTTGTCGAAGTAAGACGAAAGCGGCTCGCTTATAAATTTTCGATTCAGAATATTGATAAAGAGAGAAATCCGACTCCGTTTTTTATTTTTGACCTGAAACCCGCCAGCCTGCTTTCTGAATTGCCCGGCACAGGTAGAATACTGGCCGAGAGATTTACATATTCTCTTGAGAGAAAAGGTCGTTTGAATACTTTAGATGCAAAACAACGTGAGCAAATTCACCAAATCTATAAAGAGAAAGGGGCTGTCGATGAAGGTTCATTTTATGCGGCAGATGCACTTTCCAATTTAAGAAAAGTGCTGCCAGGCAGCAATGTCCCTCGCTATGTGGGAGAAGGTACATTTTCAAGAATATATGATGGGGTGCAGGTAAATTTCAGTATCATCGATCTCAATACAGGAAATGTTCTGGCGCGCACAACAAAAAGTGCAAGCGGGAAAGGGTATCTTCGACAAATTGCTGTAACAATTTCAAGTTTCGTATATGACAAAATACCCTGGCAAGGTTCAGTGATTCGAATTTCAGGTTCGAATCTTCTGATAAACTTGGGAAAAATCGATGGTATTTCACCTAAAGACAGACTATTGATTATGAGAAATGGAAAGGTATTCGCCGAGTTAAAAATCTCACAGCTGGAACCGAGACTGCTACTTGCACAGACTGTAAACCCGGATGATATCTATAAAATAAGACTGAATGACATAGCTGTAAAAAAGAAATGATCAGCTTCGAGCAAAGGTCTCATCATTGATTAATGATGGCAAAGGAGTTCCGTCGCCTCCCAGGTGCTTTACTTCTCGTCCATTGATACGAATTTTTAACGATTTAACCCCAGAAAACTGCGATGCGGTTTTCCATAACTGTTGCAGTTGAAAACGAAGACTCTGAAAGCTGACCCCAACCCCAAATTGATCGTCGAGATCAAGCACCAGGGTTTCCCGAATTTTTTCCACATTTAATATCATTGGTTTTGCGGGAAAGGAATCAATAAAATCTTTCTGTTCTTCTGCCGAGGTAGGACCATTGATTACTTCCTGCAGAGCACTTCCCATCTGGTCTTCAGATGATACTCTGCGGGTTAACCTCTTCAACACGGGATTTCCCTCACGATCTAGTGCATAAAGATAAATATAGACATTTTTTTGAAGCTGTTGCTGGGCTTCCATTGAGAATCCTGTTATGGGGTCAGCACCCAAAATCGGCATATTATTTTCAGGTTGACTTTGCTCAAATCGTGAAGGTACGTTTCGAGTATCATTGACTTTTTTATTTTTGCTCGATTTTGATTCAATATAATCGAGTAACCATGAAGACCAGCTGTTCTCGGTGTCTTTTGCTGATTCAATTTTCGGGCCACCGTTATTTTGTATACGCTTCATTTCTGGGGACAAAAGACGATCGATTGCAAAAAAACCCCAGCCAATCACTCCGATCGTGAATAAAATTGGTACCAGACTTCGATCATTAGCAGCAGATTTAACAGGTTTTCTGGCCATTCCCTTAGAGTATCGGCAAAATCTGTTTATTAGTTTATGAAATCTGTATTTTCAGCGTACCGGCATTGCAAATTCAAATGGAAATTCGCTGTCCTGAACCCGATTAATAAGATCTTCATGGGTTAATCGATAAATGGCCGTCGTGACCCCCTCGTTAACAGATTCTTTCACGATATGGCCGGGCAAAAACGGGTTAAACAGTTTCTTTAGTTCTTCGAGCTGGAAATCACTCCATTGAATTGAGTACTGATTATTTATAACGGGAGCTGAACCTTGTAGCCTTGCCTTTCGATCCATTTCATAGTGCACTTTATAACTTCCAAGCGCTTTGATGGTTTCATTTCTGCAGGTTTGAAGCAACTGTATGCGCCAGTCTGGGTCAGAGTCTTCAATGTATCGGGTCTTATGTCGGTAGGAACAGGATATTTGATAAACATCGGTAGATAGAAAGCCAAACTCTGTATAGTTCAAGTACACATCCCTTAAATATGTGTCATCTGCCGGACGGCACATGAACGTTGACAATATTAATGTAAGAAAGGCAAATTTATATTGCCGATGCATGGCATTACCCGGGATTCATACTATCGAGAAAAGCTTTGTTGTTTTTTGTTCCGCGCATTTTATCAAGTAAAAGCTCCATGCATTCAACCGATGAAAGCGGAGATAGAACTTTTCTAAGAATCCAGATTCGGTTCAGGTCATCTTTATCTATGAGCAGTTCTTCCCGACGGGTTCCTGATTTATTTATATCAATAGCAGGAAAAACCCTCTTCTCAACCAGTTTACGGTCTAAATGAATTTCCATATTGCCTGTACCTTTAAATTCTTCAAAGATAACTTCATCCATTTTACTGCCTGTATCAATAAGAGCGGTGGCGATAATGGTTAAACTACCACCTTCTTCAATGTTTCGGGCTGCACCAAAGAATCTTTTGGGCTTATGCAAGGCATTGCTATCTACCCCGCCAGACAAGATCTTACCAGAAGATGGCACAACCTGGTTGTACGCTCTCGCTAATCGAGTAATGGAATCCAGTAATATAACTACATCTCTTTTCTGTTCAACAAGACGTTTGGCCTTTTCGATTACCATCTCTGCCACTTGTACGTGGCGGCTGGCCGGCTCATCAAATGTGGATGCTATTACCTCACCATTCACACTGCGCGCCATATCTGTAACCTCTTCGGGTCGTTCATCAATCAACAATACCATCAGAAAAACTTCAGGATGATTTGTGGTAATAGAATTTGCAATATCTTGCATCAGCATTGTCTTACCGGTTCTCGGCGGGGCTACTATGAGTGCCCTTTGTCCTTTACCTACGGGAACACTTAGATCTACAATTCTGGTGCTGAGTCGTTCGGGGGTTGTTTCGAGAACGAGTCGCTCATCGGGATACAACGGCGTTAGATTATCAAAATGGACTCGACGATGCGCATCATTTGCAGCGGCCCCATTGATCATCTCAATTTTCAAAATAGCGAAAAAACGTTCATTGTCTTTAGGCATTCTTATTTGGCCATAGACTGTATCACCTTTTCTTAAACCAAACATTCTTATCTGCGAAGGGCTAACGTAAATGTCATCTGGGCCGGCCAGATAATTATAATTCGGCGATCGTAGAAAACCATAGCCATCTGGCAATACTTCGAGGGTTCCTTCTGCGTAGACCTGTCCTGTTGCACCAGATTGAGCTTGTAAGACCGAAAATATCAATGCTGGCTTTTTTAGATCAGCCGGATTCTCTACTCCAAGATTTTCAGCAAGCTCAATCAGTTCGGTCATACTTTTTGACTTTAACTGACTAATCTCCATTTTGCTGCCCGGTGCTAGTGCCTCTTCTTCCATTTTTGCCTGCGGGCCAGGTGAACGTGGTGCATTTTCGAGTTCGGGCCCACTATTGCCCGGATTTTTTAAAGTAACATTTTTTTTAGAACGGGTACCACGACCCTGTCTTGGTTTAGTGCTTTTTTCTTCCATGGTTTTCTCTTTAAGATTTTAGATATGAACAGCGAATGCTGTATAAGTCGATTGGTGGGAAATAAGGGATAGTATTCACAGCTTTCGATGAAAGCTGTGAATATTTTTTTTGTTATCGAACGTTTTCAGTATCTTCGAATACTCCTTCGTCGTCAAGGGTTTCTATTGCTGATTTAGCTTTATCTTCAACTTCATCAAACAGCTTTTTGTTCTCGGCAGCTGTTTCTTCTTCAATTCGATTTATCATTTTTTCTTTCATGCTTTTCTCAGCGGGAGTTGTAGAGGTCTCTTCTTTTTCAACCACCGGCTTTACGGTCGCATCGCTGTCTTTTGGCGGTATATCAAAGATTTGCCCTGGATAAATCAAGTCTGGATTTTTAATTTTGCTTTTGTTCGCCCGATAGATTTTCGGCCATTTACGTGCATCTGCATAAATATAATCATACTGTGCAATTCTCCACAGGCAGTCTCTTCTTTGAGGTATCAGACGAACTTTGTAGGTTTTCCAGCCTTCTGCCACTGTCGAAGTTTCAGAAGGTTCTGTAGTCTTGCCACCGAGCTCCTCTTTAGCAGAAGAAATCATCATCTGGACCTCTGGGGTCTGATCTTGAATGATTCGGGCTAAACGAATTGCCTCTTCTGAATGGTTATATGATTCTTGATACTGTGAATTTTTTAATGCAAACTCTGAGCTCTTAACCGCGTCTTGTGCTGCTGTTAATGTTTCTTCTGCATTGTTTAAGGTTTCTTGTAAGTCTTGAGAATTCTCATAAGCCTTACGACCCTCTTCATCATTCAGGCTCTGCTTCAAAGCAGAGATGCGGAATTCAGCATCTTTCACTGCAGACTGTGCTTCCTGAAACTTGGAAATTGCCCAGGTTTTTTGGCTTGAGGCCAGCGCATTCTGTGCAGAATTGGTCGCCTCACCAAGAGACATTTTCGCATCTTTCAATCGTTTTTCTTCCAGTGCTTTTTTAGCATCTGCAATTTTCATCTTTGCATTGTTCAATTGCGCTGGCGAGGTAGAACCAGCATTATAACGCTCTGCCTCTGCAATCATATCATCTACTTTCGCGATATCGCGACGCATACCTTCGATTTGTGCCTCAGATATGTTGCGGGCCTTGATTGCCTCTTCTCTTGACATTTCGAAGCTCTGGTACGCTTCTACATAGCTGCCAGCAGTGTGCTTTTGCTCGCCATTTGCATATTGGGTTTTAGCATTTTGAAATTCTGCTGTAGCAAATTCTTCAGCATTGGCTGCTTCAGCTTCTTTTATTGCTGCATCAGCTTCTGCCCGGGTATCCTGCGAAAGCAAAGGAGCAGATTCTGCGAAAGCTTCTTTCGCCAGTGCGATCGCTGCTTCGGCTTTTTCTTTCGCTACATCCATGTCGTCTTCGCTGACAGCATCATGCGCTTCAAATAATGAACGCTTTGCGTCTTCGTATTTCTGTGCAGAGTATTTTTCTGCTTTTACACTTTCTGCTCTTGAAATTTCATATTTTGCCTGTGACATTTCATCAACAGGAATAGATGAACCGCAATAGGCGGCCAGGAAAGCAACACTGGTAAGCAACACTGCTTTCGATAAACTGGATATTGATATTGTCTTCATTTTGTTCTCCGTTCGGATATTTGCGAATCTACGAATTCAGCGTAAGATAAGCTTTCTTTATTTAAATTTGGCAACTGCTTCATCTTCAGATTCATAAATCTCAAAGAAGGAAGTCAGTTTTGTCAGTTCAAACACCTTTTTTACAGATGCGTAAACATTGATGATTTTAAGGCCGCCCTGATATTTCTTCAGGTTCGACAAGCTGGAAATCAGTGCACCAATCCCGGAAGAGTCAATATACGAGACTTTCTCAAGATTGATTATGATGTTATATTTCTGCTGCTCAATAAGCCTCTGAATAGTATCCTTAATCTCGGGGGCATTGTAAAGGTCAATTTCCCCTTGTATGTCTAAAATAATAATTGAATCCCGATCTCTCTGGCTGATTTCCATTCAGATTCTCCGTTTGTTGTGAATTGTTTGGGCCTTAACCCGTATCAACTAAACATAGTAGATATCCGTTTTTTTGCGTCAACCAAAAAACTTATTTTCTTTAGTTTGAAAAAATGGCCTCTCTGGCTTTCAATAACCGCATATAAACCCCGGGGTTTTTGCGTATAAAAGAAGAAAGTGCTTTTGCTGAGACCATATATGCTGCGCCAGATTTTTCTACTGTAACTGAAAAATTGATTGGCTGAGATTTTTGCACACTGAAAATATCCCCGGCAAAATCTCCGTTACCAAGATTTCCCGAAACCTGTTCGTCACTTGAGACCTTGACAATGGCAGAATCTAATATGTAGGCAGCATCGGGAATCTCACCCTGCTGTAAGATAACACTGGACTTTGCAAGTTCTACAGGTTGCATAATTTTTTCAAGCTCTGTTTTCTGGTGGGACGTCATCCCTCCGAATACTTTTGAATTTGATAATGTATCCCAACTGTTTGATTTGCGGGTTTCTGCAAGCTGCAGTAAAGAAGTCGCCAAATCGGTATTGTGAATAAAATGCAAGAATGCGTTTTTCTGGATAACCAGTGCATCCACATCCGTTTCGGCAAAAACATCGGCAGAACGCCTTTCACCGCTGATCAATGAGGCCTCGCCAAAGTATTCATATTTGCCATATGTTTTCTTTGTATCTGCGCCCACTCCCTCGACCCGGACTATTCCCGAAAGAATGATATAGAAGGTATCTCCCGCTGTACCTTTTTCAACAATTCTTTCACCCCGGGCAAAGTGCTGCTCATGAATAATGCTGAGAAATTCGCGGGCTTTAGTGATCGGGAAATTTTGAAAAATATCTACATTGTTGATCACATCGAGTACCCGTATGGCATCGGCAAATTTGGGCTGGCTTATTTCAGGATACAGGGTATTCTCGATGCCAAACCTTGCCAGACTCAATTTACTGTCGGCGGGAAAATCTTTTCGGGCAATATGATAAACGGTAATTCGTTTCTGTATCTCATCGGGCAGGGTGGCAAGGTATGAAACGGGTGTATGCAGCGGAGGGATTCCTGCTTCATGATAGATAACGTCTGCACTCCATTGAAAATTCGTCAAAAAATCATACCGGCTTTTTGTAAATACCCCCTTCTCAAGCATAAGATCAAACGTGGGCGGGTGATTGAGATGATCAGAAGTGTATAGAAATGTCTTGTCCCGAAAACGCATTCTAAAGCCAATCGCCGGAATTGAGTGAACTGTATAGTGAAACAGGAATTCCCCACCTTCAATAAAAACCGGCGTGTCAATCATGACCGGGTTAAAGTGAAACAGCTCATATAGCTGGCGTATTGGTAACTGGGTAAGGGCCGTATACTTTCGCAGAAAACTATCCATCACTGTTTCTGTGGTGTGAATGGTTATACTGAATTCTTCCAGAATTTTCTGAAAAGTACCTGCATCATGATCGGCATGGCAGTGGGTCAGGATAACATGGCTTATTAACTTAGGGTTAACATTCGATTCTCTTAACCATTCTGTTGAATTTACAGGCGGGTCGATCATAATACCGCGGCCGTTTACCCACAAGAGAAATCCTGAAGTGTTGTCATTCGGGTCAAAACCATGGCTAGGCCCCAGACATGTAATACCGAACTCAGGAGCAGTAAAAGGCTCAGCTAAACGGGCGCCTACGTCATATTTAATATTGTAATCAATGGTGCGCGGTATAAAGGCGAGCAAGGCACCTTCTTCTTTAACTTTAAACCCTTCGCCCGGTAATCGGCGAATCTGGATATTCTTATAATTATAGATATCGTTTTCAAAACTGCCGAATTCAACCAGATCTGATAGTTTACGATTGCCCCTGAAATAATCCATTTCTGCTTTGAGATTCGGGAAACCCTCAGTCTTCTCACCTGCGATGAACTCACTGCGCAAGTCAAGTTTCTCTGGGCCGAAAACCGATTCCTGCAGAACAATTTTTAATTGTTCCCATTGCTCATCTGTTCCAATGATCAATGTTTTTTTCTGCATCAAGAAATGATTGAAATAGATGGGGAACTCCAGTTCTGCCACGGCAATGCCTTTCTCAACATTGAACATTTCATCGGGCAGAACGAAAACGAGAGGCACTTTTTCGGGCATTGCCATCGTATCTTTAATCGTCTCGGGCGGAGCACCGAATTGAATATATCCGCTGCTGGTTTCTACCAGGTAGCCGCCCCGCGGCAGATGAATTGCTCCGCCATGTTTTTCTTCAGTTTCTACTGCACCCATGATTACTCCACTCCAGCGATTTTTTCCAGTCTCTCTTTTTCTATTTTTCTGTAATAACAACTATGACGGAATTTTCCCCGGGAATCTAACGTATGGCAACTGCCAGTGCCCTCAAGTTCTACCAGATACAACAACGAGTTCTGTTCGCAATTTACCCGCACCTCAATGAGCTTCAATCGATTACCGCTTGTTTCTCCCTTTTTCCATAATTCATTACGAGATGTACTCCAGAAAGCAACAATATTATTCTGCAAAGTATACTGCAATGCCTCAAGATTAGTATAGGCCAGAATCAGAACATCTTTGGTTTTTTGATCCTGTACAACTACCGGCACTACATTGACCCCATTGTGCACAATTTTACTGATTTTATCAAAATCGAGCGCAAGTTGATTTCCCTCTTCGAGTTCTTTATGATTCATGAATTGTCATCTCAACCGCTATTTCACGACAGTCAGTATTTCGTGCGCAAAAACGGCATACCTCGTAAATTTTTTCGGGGAATTTTTCTTTATTCGACAGTGTAAAGCCTGATTTAACGAAAAATTGCGGAACATATGTCAAAGCAAAAAGCCGCATAGGGCGCACTGTCGTATTCTGCAGAATAAAATCAACAAGGCTCTTGACCAGGTCACGGCCAATATTGTAACCCCGGTAATCACGATCTACTACCAGAGCACGTACCTCACAAAGATCGGGCTGGAAAAATACAAGAGTGACCGTGCCTCTCAAAATATTCTGATCGTCGATATACACCCAGGTCTTATCAATATCATGGGTAATCTGCTCAACCGATCGGGGCAGTAGAATTTCGTCTTTCACATAGGGCAAAGTGAGATTATAAATTGCCGTAATATCATCGGCAGTTGCCGGTCTTATTTCACCACGGGATTGTGTTTTACTTTCAATTGCCGATTGTGTCACTTTTTATACATAACAGCGCCCTTGAAGTCTGAAATATTCTTAACCTGCGCAAGATACTGGTATGCCTCATTTTTACCCTGTACGGGGCCTACATATACTTTAAGCTTTTTCCCATTCTTTGCCAAAAATACGGGAAGCCCCGTCTTCATTAATTGACGTCCGGCAGAGTAAGCCTCTTTCTGGTCAGAATAGATTCTTGCCAGAATCAGGTATGATTCACCGGAACCTTCAATTGCAGAACGTATTTTTTCTTCGGACTGTTCAGCTACCGGTTCAGAATTTTTTTCAACCTTCAAAGATTCTTCAATCTGGATATTATTTTTCGTGTTTGAGACATTCGCGGTAGTCATCTCTTCACCCACTGTTTCTGTTTCAACCTGGCGAATTAGACGATTACGCTCCCAGCGGGAGCCTACAAACATTCCGAGAGTGAATAATAAGATCGCACCGCTTACCCCATAGACAAGCAGTTTCTGTGAAGTGGGCAAACCGCCGTGCTGGGAATTTCCTCTGGTGATTGAATGGTCCCGCACTGTCTTGCGGGTACGGGTTGATTCCCGGTTCCCACCCCGCTCACGGTAAAATCGTCCGAAATCTATGTCTTGCATACTTTATTTTCGGAGATACTGATGAGAATTTTATGGATTTTTTTACTTTCCTGAAAAAATGACATCTTTTTAACAAAAGAAAGCTTAATTTCAGTTTTTCGACCAGGTTGAGGGTAAAAATAATACCAGCACCGGAAATATTTCCAGTCGGCCGAGCAGCATCAGGAACGATAAAATAATTTTTGAAGCAGGATGAAAAGAAGAGTAGTTACCTGCAGGACCATTGATTGCTGAACTGCCCGGCCCGATTGTGCTGATACAGGCTACGACACTTGATGCTACTGTCTCAAAATCGGGCTCAAGCCAGGCCAACAGTGATACCCCGATCGCATAACAGAAGACATAGGTCAATAGAAACGTATTGATAGCCCGAACATTTGACAGGCTTAGATAGTGTCCGCCGAAGTGAATAGCCTTTACCTGCCGCGGATGCACTGTTAAATAAATTTCTGTTAAAAATTCTTTGAGGGCAGTAGAGACGCGAAACGCTTTCATGCCGGCTGCGGTCGAACCGGTGCAGCCGCCCATGAACATTAAAAAGACCAGAATAAATTTACTGAGCAACGGCCAGATGGCAAAATCATCTGTACCATATCCCGTGGTGCTTGCGACAGAAACGACTGAGAAAACCGCAGAGCGTAAAGATTTTAGATAGTTGCCGTGATTCTCCTGAATTGTCAGATTCAAAGTCACAACCAGTATTGAAATTACGATAACCCCAAGATAAAAACGCAGTTGGGCATCATTGGCGGCAACCCGCAATTGCCCCCGCATGAGAGAAAAGATCAACACAAAACTCATACTGCCCAGCAACATGAACATCACGAGAACCATTTCAAAATAGAAAGCAGACGGATGGCCGGTAGCCGCATAATGACCAATACTTTTGTTTAGAGGCGAGAACCCCCCTGTGGCAATTGCCCCAATTGCATGGGTAATCGATTCAAACCAGTTCATTCCCCCGAGATGCAGCATGAGTATGGCCAGCACATTCAGCCCGAGATAAATTACCCAGATTTGCCGGGCGATCTGTTTGATTTTCGGTATCATCTTCTGCCCAAATGGTGTAGAAGCCTCTCTCTCAAACAATGTGACCCCGCCTACATTCAATGCCGGTAAAATGGCAACGGTCAGTACGATAATCCCTCCGCCCCCGATAAAATGTGTAAATGAACGCCAGAACAACAGAGATTTGCCCATTCCTTCAATATCCTGCAATATGGAAGCCCCGGTTGTGGTAAACCCGCTCATGCTCTCAAAATATGCATCTGCAAGAGAAGGTATAGCTCCGCTGATATAGAAAGGGAGAGCCCCGACAAAAGCGATTAAGATCCAGGAGAGGCCGACAATCACGAATGACTCGCGCAGGCCGATTTCCCGGCCACGCAGACTGCTGCCTAACAGACGAAACACCCCGGCAATAGCAAGGTTTATTGCAAGTGTAATAATAAATGCATCGGACCGGTTTTCATAGGGATAGATGAGCCAGGCTACCGTCGCAGGAATCGCCAGAAAGGCACAGAAGATCCACAACAGAATGGATTGAACGGCAAGAACCAGCCGAATGCTCATACCCGCAAGGCTGCAAGTCGCCTGCGGGATGTAAAGCTAAGAAAACTGTAAACTTAAAAGCAGATTATTTTACCTGGGCCAGATACTTTTCGACATCTACATTATAGCGCTCAAAAATTTCATTTTTGGCAAGATCAAACTGCAGAATGCTTACGTTGAATTGTACCAAAGCTTCAAGCTCACGCTGGCGATTGGCAACCAGATTATCCAGAGATGTTTTTACATTGACTGAATTAAAGCGGCCCTGTCTTACTCTCGCCATGAGACGATTATAATACAATTCTGCCTGTTCTTTTGATTCCCGGGTTCGCATCAATACTTCATGAGTGAGCCGCACATTTTCCATTTTATTGAGAACGTCATCTCTGATCTCCTGGGTGAGCTCTTCCATTCTGATTTTTGCCTTGGTAACATTGAACTCAGCATTTCTTTGAGTCGCCTTTACTTCTTTATCCCATAATGGGTAGCTCATTTTCAAGCCAACCACCCAGACCGGGAAATCAAGGGAGCCTGAATTCTGTAAGGCAGGCAGTAATTGAGTATTTTGTCCCTGGGTGGTCAGCGAGGCATTTGCTGTGATCGATGGCAGGGCATTGTTTGCAGCGAGTTCAGACTGCATCTCAAGAGATTCTAACTCAAGTTTTGCATTTTTATAATCGACTCGTTTTTCAAAGGCGGCCTGTAGTGCTTCTTCGGCATTCAGGTCAGGCAATGTGTCAATCAGGTTCGTGATGCCTTCTACCTGGGTGTCGGCCGGCATATTGACTGTGCGTAAAAGTTTTCTGACCGCTACTTTTAAGTTTTGCTCTGTTGCTGCAACTTTCGCTTCTGCATTTGCGAGCAGTGAATTGTACTGGTTCAGGTCAAAGTTTTCTGCCAGACCTATTCGAATATTACGGGCTATGATATTGCGCACTGTACGGGTCATATCGGCTTCTGTTTTCGCATTTTCAAGAGCACTGGTCTCGATGGTTACAGTCCAGTAGTCGACCAAAGCCTGCACAACCAAACCCGACAGAAGATCAATCGTGGCCGCTCTTTGGCGTTTATAGGCATTTTCTGCAATTTCCAGTTGGCGACGGTCATTATACCCAAATGAATTTTTCAATAATTCCTGTTGAAACGTAACAAACAGACTGGGACGGTGTAAAGGCGGGTCAGGGGTAAAGAATCCGCCTGGTGCAACTTCAAGCTTGAACCAGTTTTCTCTTACCCCGGCACTGACCATTGTTCCGGTTGAAAACAGTTTTTGTACCGAAAGTGTGACATCCAGATTTTCCTGGGTTTTTGTACGGGCAAAGTTCTGGATATTCTGTAAAGGCGAAGTATTGGTGTACTGGCTGTCAAGACTCAGCAATGGTGCATATTTTTTTTCGGCGCGGGCCACTTCAGTATCTGACATGACAACGTCGTACTTCGCAGATTTTAAGGTTAAATTATTCTGCAGAACATAATCGATTGCCTGCTCTAAGGTCAATTCAATGCCACCAAAATTCATGGTTGCACCCTGGCCGGTCAAAGAGGCAAAAGCAAACAATAGAAATAATGAAATGGATAAGGCTGTTTTCTTCATAAGAACCCCGATAAACTTATTAACCAAATGGTTAAGAGCAATCTTTTTACTGAATATGTGCTGTCAAGCCAGAGAACTCAGGTCCGGAACGGATTCGTGGCAACCTTCAATTGAGCCATTGCCGTGCCGGTCGGCGCGAGTTTTTCTTTAGCTCTTGCCCAGACAATGGTATTGCAGTTTCAGACTCACTAAACAAGAAATCAGATAATCTTCGAGCAGTTGATTGATGCAGAGAAAAACCACAATACAATCTTATTTGACATTTTGAGAATCTTTTGCAGTCATGTCGAATGCGGGCACTGGTTATTGACGACGACCCCGAACAGATTGAACTGATGAAGCGTATGCTTGAGAAGCTTCGCTTTCAGACTGTAACCGCAACCAATGGCACCGAGGGTATTATGGCTTTTCAAAACAGCCGGCCGGACATCGTTTTCTTAGACATTATGATGCCGGGTATAGATGGTTTTGTCACATTGCGAAAGATTCGCTCGGTTTCGAGTGATATGGGAATTAAACCAAAAATCTTTATGCTGACAGCCAAGAGTGGCACCGCCGATGTTATGAACGCAATTAAGTTTGGGGCGACAGATTATCTGGTGAAACCGATTATCGAGGCCCGCCTGCTTGAAAAATTGCAGAAACATGTTAAACTATAATTTAACTGCCCGCAATAACTTCTAACTGGCCTTCAAATTCAATTCTGGCACGCCCGGCGTCTTTCGCTTTATAGAGCATTTTATCTGCCCGTTCAAGAAAGTTTCGGCTTGAGGTACCAACCTCGGGAATACCGTGGGCAGCACCGATACTGACGGTGACATGGTCAATCTCTGCAGCCGCATGATGTGGAATGTTCAGCTTTGAGATGTTGCGTAACATTAATTGAGCAACAAGATATGTACCTCGACGTGTTGTGTTCGGCAATAAGGCCACAAATTCTTCCCCGCCGTAACGAGCGACCAGATCACCCCCTTTCGATGTTGATTTTTCAAGAGCATGAGCAACTCGGCGCAGACAGTCATCCCCCGCCGGATGGCCATAATGGTCATTGTATTGTTTAAAATAATCGACGTCGATCATCAAAAGACCTATTTCAGATCGATTTCTCTGTGCCCGTTTCCACTCCATCTCGAAAATTTTGTCAAAGGTACTGCGATTGGTTATACCGGTAAGACCGTCTAGTGCAGTCAGTTGCAGATAGTTCTGGTTTGCGGCCATCAACAGACGATTCGTTTCAAGCAGTTCTTTCTCTTTATCTTTCCAGTGATCAATAGCTGTTTTCAGGCGCAAGGCGGAGCGCAGACGGCTTTTCACTTCGATTCTATTGAAAGGTTTTAAGATAAAATCGGTTGCTCCGGACTGAAAAACCTCTTCAAGCACATCATCTTTTCTTGATCCCGTCATCATGATAACAGGAACATCAAAATAGTCTTCATGCGAGCGCAGAGTTTTGAGAACGCTAAGGCCGTCTACTTCAGGCATGGCAAGGTCAATGAGAAACAAATCAATGCGAGAGGCTGGCAGAATATCATAGCCAAGACCAAGATACTCATAACCCTGCATGACACTTTTGAAAGACACAATTTTATGTCTGCCCCAAGGCTTGATTATTTTCTCAAGGTACGACAAAATGTCAGGATCATCATCAAAAATTGCAATTCTCATTGTTGCTTTATCTTCGGTTAATTTTTTGAGCAGCTCAAGCACGTTATCAGCATCAGACGAACAGTAAATATTTTTATATACAATTTTCATGTTTTTTTGATTAGAGAACATTGTTGATTCAATTTCGACTCACTCCCTGGAACTGGCATGAAAATCTGTTATATGAAAAATACAAGGACTGAAAAACCGGGTTTTTATCTATGTTAATACTTCAAAAATAACTTAGAAATTATTCTTTTCACCAGTTCTATGAAATTTCGACCTCAAAATCTGAAAATTATTGAGAAAAAGAATGATTTATTTTTCTTGTCATTCACAGTAAAATATACGGAGTGTATCTGATCGAATATTATGGACGAAACATCAAAAACAAATGAACCTGAAGTAGACCATAAAGTATCAAACCTCGTTGGCGGCGAACTTGGCGATGAACAGGAAAAGAAGATTGATGTTTCTACATTAAAAGTACCCGTATCATCGAAAGTACAGGCCAGACAGACAGAAATTGCAGATAAAATACGAGGCAGCCTTCGCTCTCTTTCGAATGCTGATGTAATAACCCGGGATAAAGTAATTGAGCATGTCGGTCAAGCTCTTGCAGATATTGACGACATTGAAAGTAAGCCAGAACTAGATGCAACTGCAATGGACGAAACCCTGGATAGGGCAATCCCCAAATTGCAGATGTATATGGATGATGTCATTCGTACACAGAGTCTGCATAAAGATCTTATGGCTATGTTCATTGGTGACCTCATTGATACCACCGGCCCTAATCGTGATACAACGAAATTGTTTCTGAATATCGAATATTCTGGGGTAAACTTCCTGACGAATCATACCTTGAATGTGATGCTGCTTTCTATCTCATTGGGAATAGAGCTTTCAAAATTAATGGAGAAAAAACTAACTCTGCCTGAAATCTCCAGTGATTTAAAGAAAATTCTCATTTGCAACCGCAAGATCTTCACGCGCAACGAACTGATTGACCTCGGTATTGCGGCCCTGCTGCATGATATTCATTATCGAATTACTTTCCCTGAATTAAGCAAAGATAAGAAATTTACTTTGAAAGAAGAATCTGTTGTCGAGCGCCATGCCGCAGAAAGCTATCATTATTTGAAACAGCATTTTCCCGGCCTGGATTATGAAATTGTTCGCTCAGTTTACCAGCATCATGAATATCTTGATGGCACAGGGACACCAAACGGGGTCAGTGGTAGAATGATAGCCCGCTACAGCCCCATATTGAGTTTTGCAGACCATTATATTCTGGGAGCTACTGAGAATCCGTTTCAGCAGATTTTACACCCGAACAAACTGCTGCAAAATATGATGACAAAAGACCGAAATAAGTTCGATGACGATATTCTGTTGGCATTCATTCGGGGGGCAGGCATATACCCAATAGGTTCCTGGTATGTTTTCAGCAATGCTACAATTGGTGTGGTTACTAAAATTCATCCCGATGCAGTAAAAAAGCCGACCATAAGATGTGTTGTGAACAGTAAGATGCAGGCAATTCCCATACAGGAGATTGATATGCGTTATGAAGATATCAAAGTAATGGCCCCTGTGAGTGTTTTAAAGTTAAAAGAGTTGGTTCCAGATTTTCATAAGCTGCTGATTAAGGCAGTTGCATGATTCCCCGCATTCATCCTCTGGATGACCTTCTGGTTGCCCAGATAGCTGCCGGCGAAGTCGTTGAAAGCCCGGTCGGTGCCTTGAAAGAGCTGCTCGAGAATGCTCTCGATGCACAGGCGAAAAATATTGAAATCATCATTCGTGAATCGGGTTTTAACCTTATTCAAGTGCGCGATGACGGGCACGGAATCTACCGAGACGACCTGCCTGCCTCCCTGCAAAGTTTTTCAACCAGCAAGATTTCAAATCTTGAAGATCTGCACAAAGTCTACTCTCTGGGATTTCGAGGTGAAGCCCTCGGGTCAATTCGTTCTGTTTCAAAAATCACGATCGAAAGCAAGGCCAAAGATGAAAATGCAGCATGGAAGATAACCGCAAATGGCAAAGATTTTTCTGAAATAGAGCCCGGTGTTCTTCCGGTGGGAACCCTGGTAAAAATTGAAGAACTTTTTTACAATATTCCGGTTCGACGCGATTTCAATACAAATGACCGCAAAATCAGGAAAAACTTTGTTGAGCTGATTACTTCCTATGCAATATGCTATTACTCAACAGGTTTCATTTTATTAATTGATGATAAAGAATATTTGAATCTGCCACCACGAATCCAGCTCATTGATAGAATTCGGGATATCTTCTCGAGCAAAACTGTTGAGGCTTTGCTGCCGGTTTTTAATGAATTCGGGGATATTCGAGTTTCGGGTTACATATCAAATTTTCGATTTTATCACTCAAATGCGTCACAGATTTTTTTATACATCAACAAACGATGGGTTTTTTACAAACCATTAGTCGGTCTGTTGAAAAACGCATATGGCGAATTAATGCCACCAGGACGATTCCCCACTGCAATTCTGTTTATTGATATCCCGGCAGAATTTATCGATGTGAATATTCATCCCCAGAAAAAAGAAATTCGTTTTCGCAATGAATCAGAATTTACCGAACAGCTTCGACAGACAATTTTGCGCAGCATTGAGGGGCGAGGCCGAATTTCAATGACACACCTGCATAAAGATATACCCGAATCAAAAACTGTTTCTGAACCGGAAAATAAATTTCAAGTAAGTGAGAGTAGCGGCAGTTCTGAGAAATTTGATTTTTTTCCGCAGTTCAATCTACAGGATATTGCCGTAAGCAAAAAAGAAAGCGCTACAGGTTTCCCGCAAAAAATTCATGGCCAGCTTTTTGACACTTTCTTTCTAGCTTCTTCAGAAGAAGGTATCTATCTGGTCGATCAGCATACCGCGCATGAAAGAATCAATTATGAAAAATTTTTGAAAACTCTGGATTTAAGAGGCAATACTTCGCAAAAACTGCTGGAAGGTATCCCCGTTCATTTTCTGCCAGCAGAATTATCAATATTGTCAAACTGTGCAAACCTGCTGCAACAATTAGGTTTTTATTTCGAGCAGAATGGTCCCAATGATTTTCTGATCACCGAAGTTCCGTTCTACGTTCAAGATGGCAACGAAGTCACCGCACTGCGCACAAGCATCAGTCTTTTAGAAAAGAATGGCAAACTGGCAGCAATTGATCTTTTTGATGCTCTGGCCAAAGACCTTTCCTGTTCTGCCTCAGTTAAAAAAGGGGAAAGTCTCAGCTATGCCAACGGGCAATCTCTGATTGAACAACTTGCCAAGTGTGAGCACCCGGCCCGATGTCCTCATGGCAGACCCACAATGATCTTTCTGGGAAAGCAGGAAATTTTTGATATGTTCAAACGAACAGGCAGTCGAGGTTCAAGACATCTTGGCAGTTAGTTTTTTCAGTGTATTTCTCTGCAGGAAATTGGCCATCCGCCCTAGCGCCTGACCTCGATGGCTGATTGATTGCTTTTCATCGGTAGTAAGCTCAGCAAATGACTGCTCAAAACCATCAGGAATGAACAATGGGTCATAGCCAAAGCCTTTTTCTCCCCTTTGGGAAAGCGCGATGTGTCCTTTTACTCTGCCAAAAAAGGTGATACTGTCTTGTGACGAGAGCATTAAACATAACGCAGTTACAAACGAAGCTGTGCGCTGATTTTCTTTCGCAGACTTTAACTCAAGCAGTAACTTGCGCATTCGAGCCTGATCATTTTTTTCATAACGTGCAGAGTAAACTCCCGGGGCTCCATTTAAAAAGCCTACACACAAACCCGTATCTTCAGCAAAAACCGGGGCTTTGATTAAACGATACGCTTCTTTGGCCTTTATTGCGGCATTTTCCTGAAAAGTAGAGCCTGTCTCCTGGGGATCAAACTGGCTTGACAGGTAAGTGTCCCAGCTGTCAACTCCGTAAACATCAACAGAAGAAGTTAATTTCGAGTTTGCAAAAAACGAATTTACTTCTTCAATTTTACCTGAATTTGAGCTGGCAAAGCATAATCTCATATTGATTCCTTTTGAAAAGAAGTGACAGGCAGTCAATAAATCACAGTCCTGAAGAATGCGGCGCAATGGTTGTGTTTTCCTTGTCATAGAGGGTATTGACGGTGCCGGTAAAAGTACACTCGCCAAAGCTTTACAGAACACTTTGCATGAAAAGCTACCAACTCGCGTTTTTTCAGAACCGACCCGTTTCACAGATGCCGGCCGAAAAATCAGGGAATTACTGGCAACAGAGAAAAATGACGACCTGCAGTTGGCAGAAAGACTTCTAAGATTATTTGCCATTGACCGAGAGTGGCATGTGCGACACAAAATAAGACCCGCTTTAAGAAACGGGGAAAATGTAATTCTCGATCGATATTATTTTTCAACGGCTGCCTACCAGGGCCGAGATGCAGATGCTGCAGAAAAAATACTGAGCTATTACAATGCTCCTGAATTTGAAATACCAGATAAAGTTATTTTCTTAAACATGCAACCGTCACAGGCGTTAGAGAGAATTCAGAACCGGGGTACCAGTACCGATGTATTTGAAACACTGGAAAATTTAACCCGCATTTCAGATAACTATAACCATATTCTCAAAAAATTTGAGAATACCGGCAAATTGATCTCTCTCGATGCAAGTCAACCAACCGAAACACTGTTAGAAACGATTCTTCAAAATCTGGATAATTGATTGCATGAAAATTTTGATTATAAGATTCAGTTCTCTTGGCGATGTGATTCTCACCACATCTGTGCCGGCATTCCTGAAAACGAAATATCCCAGCTGCCAGGTTCATTTTGCAACAAAAATACAATTTTCTGATATTCTGCAGGGGAATCCTGATATTGATTGTATCTTCACATTAGAAAAGAACAGCGAAAGTAATTTTTTAAAACAAATTCAAAAAGAACAACCTTATGATCTCATTATTGACCTGCATGCCAGTTTACGATCCCGAATGATTTGCTTCAAAATTGAGCACAAGAAATTAAGACGATTTAAAAAACCCTACTTGAAGCGGTTCCTTTTAGTCATCTGCAAGATCAACCTGCTAAAAAACCATCCGGATGTTGCAACCCGGTATTTAATGGCTGCAGGGGCAAGTCGGGCCGAGGCTGAGTCATTAACACTCAAAAAACCACGTATTTTTACAGACGATGATGATACATCGATTTTTGAGCAGACGGCCCCTAAGCCAGTACTGGCCCTGGCACCGGGCAGTCAATGGTTCACAAAAAAATGGCCATCCGCCAGTTTTGCAAAATTACTGGAGCTGCTCGAGTTCAATTATCCGAAACAATTTCATTATATTTTACTGGGCTCAAAAAATGAAGAGGCAGATGCTCAGGATATTTTGAACAGATTACCAGACTCATTCGCAGCCAGAATTCATAATCTTACAGGACAAACCAATCTAAGGCAAACTGCAAATATTTTATCCCAAACCCAGATTTTTGTTTGCAATGATTCAGGCTTAATGCACCTTGCAGCGGCTTTTGATACATATATTCTGGCCATTTTTGCAGCCACAGTTCCCGAGCTCGGTTTCCTGCCGCCATCAAAAAACTTCAGTTTACTGCAGAACAGAGTCCCGTGCGCCCCTTGCAGTCCTAAAGGACGCCCGAGCTGTCCTAAAAAACATTTTCGTTGCGCTCTTGAGCTGAAACCTCAAGCTGTTTTTCAAGCTGTGCAAAAAGTAATCAGCCAGAGTCATTTTTCGGGAGGTTAAGTATGCCAACTAAATTCACAGGAAAAGAAACAACCCGTCTGGCGCTTGATGCTTTCATTAAAATCAACCGATGCACAAACAGTCTGGTTGCGCAGGTTGCAAGCTCACTGGCCCCTTATAATCTGACACTGTCACAGTTTGCCGTGCTTGAAGCACTTCTATTTAATGGAGAAATGCGCTCAGGAGAAATCAGTCATAAAATTCTCAAGAGTGGTGGGAATATTACCAAAGTAGTTGATAATCTCGAAAAAATGGGTATGGTCACAAAAAAGAGATCTGACGAAGATGCTCGCTGCCACCTCGTGAAATTAACCGAAACAGGCACAAAAAAAATAAAGTTAGTATTCCCTGATATTCGAGATAAAATAGAGGCAATGATGAATACCATTGCTCCAGAAGAGATTCTGGCCTTGAGTACAATAACCCGAAAACTGGGCATTGAAGTCTCTAAAGAATCTCTGAAAAATGATAAGCTTTGAAAAGGTTCTTGAACAGAAGAACATTTTTCTATCCCAGATGCCTCAACCTTTGAGAAAAAGTACAAATAAATGTAAACCTCAGACAGAATTGATTATCCTATATCTGAATTAATTTGACAAGCCAACTGCATTACCGGAAAATCAACCATGCCAGAAAGAGGAATCAGAATATGCATTATAGGCACTGAAGTCACCAACGGTTTTATACAAGATACGAATACCAAATTTTTTGCTGAAGAGCTGTACTCACGAGGACTCATTCTTAAAGAATGCAGAGTTATACCAGATGATCCGGAAATTATTTTTGATACCTGGAATGAATATATTCGAAGTGGTGATCTTATAATTAACAGCGGAGGGCTTGGCCCCACTGATGATGACCTCACCGTAGATCTGATTTCTCAATTACTGGGAGTCGAACCAGTTTACGATGAAGAGGCAGAGAAACGGGTAAAATGGTTTTTCAAAAAGCGCGCGCGTTCAGGGGTTTCGCTGGAGCTTGCTTTGCGCCAGGCTAGAATTCCGGCAATGACCATCGGTCTTAAGAATACAGTCGGGCTTGCACCAGGTATCTGGGCACCCAGAATCAATATGATTGCATTGCCAGGGTTTCCAGTTGAAATCAAAAGTATCTGGCCAGAAGCACTTAAAATCATAGAGACCCAGGATTTAACCAGACGTTCCACAAGAATACTGCCCGTTTGGGCAATGGGCGAAAGCCAGTTATTCAGTCAAATACCCAGATCAAATGATGTTGAAATCGGAGTACATGCACTGCCAATTGGCTGCCGTCTATTTCTACGTGCAAAAAATGAAGATGGCAACCTTACTGAACTCGATCGCATAGAAAATGAAATACGGCTTCATTTTACCAGTCTCATATCGCATGATCCTTTACGCGATATAATAGAAAAATTATTGGCAGATGCAAAGACTCTATCGACTGCTGAAAGCTGTACCGGCGGTTTGATCGGGAAACTGATTACCGATATTCCCGGTTCATCGGCCTGGTATCAGGGAGGGGCGATTACCTATTCGAATTCCAGCAAATCACAACTGCTGAATGTTAAAGAAGAAACAATTCAGAGGTTTGGGGCGGTGTCACATGCAACTGCAGCAGAGATGGCAATCGGGGCTTTAGCTGCATTCAATTCAGATATTGCAGTTTCTACAACAGGCATCGCCGGGCCAGACGGCGGGAGCGATGAAAAACCAGTTGGTACAGCTTTTGCAGCAATTGCTGACAAAAACTCTCAAAAAGTTTATACAGCAAAGCTATACTACCCCTTTGGCAGGGAGAGGTTTAGACTTGCGGTTGCGCATTCTTTATTTTTGGGACTTTTTCAAAGGTTTACTCTCTTTGATAAAAACCCACAAGACTGGCAAACAGACCGATTCGGAAAAAATTTTGTGTGGGATGATTTTTCTACGTTTCAGTAATACCAGTAAAATTTTAAGTGCTCTGACAATTATGAGCCGGTGAGTTTTTCTTTCAAGTTTCGAGCTGAATATCGAATATAGATTCGGCATCCCCCACCAGAATAGTAAATTGTCGCATGACTTTTTCGTTTCAGTTCAGTATCTTTTACACGTGGATATAGATATTCGAGCTTTTTCTCAATTTTAAGGCGGGCAGTGGTACACGCCTCATCTCTGCGCAAAGTTTCTGGTTTTAAGTCACTGCCCCCATCATGTTCATCATAGAGCTGCAAGGTATCTTCATTTAACCAGATATTATCACGCATTTCTCCCGAAGTATCTACCTCTACAACCTGCCTTGATGAACAGCTCGCCACCATTAAAGCTACAGTTAAAATTAAAAACGGTAACCTCACTTTCAGAACCCTTAATTAAACCACTTTCGAAAGTAAGAGTTCGATTTTTGACCGTGTGCAACAACCGAAGAAGCAGCTTTCTCCGGAATCTCTGAGCTGCCTTGCACAGTTTCCAGAAATATCTTTTCGATATTGTCTACATTTATGCTTGAGCGAGTTTCTTCCCTTGCCAATTTTCCCTGGTGAATAAATAAAAATCGGTCTGCTGTTTTCGAAACTTCGCTGAGAATATGACTTGAGACAAGAATTGTGTGACGCTCTTTTAATTCCAGAAGTAGATTTCGAATCTCTACAATCTGTACGGGATCAAGGTCAGAGACCGGTTCATCGAGAATCAAAACATCCGGATCATGTATTATCGCTTGTGCAACCCCGACTCTTTTCTTAAAGCCGGCTGACAAGGTACCAATGATTGATTTACGTCTTGATACCAGGTCGGTCTTAAGTAGTGCATTCTCGAGCAGAGTTTCTTCCTGCCCGGAATTTTCAGTTCTCAATTGAAGCATAAATTTGAGGTAAGATTCAACTTTCATATCGTCATATAGAGCTGGTCGTTCGGGTAAATACCCGAATTTTTTTCGGTACTCTATCGAATCTTCAAAATAGCCGGCGCCGTTGATTCTTACCTCACCTGAAGTAGGCACTAAAAAGCCAGTCAGTACCCGAATCGTCGTTGTTTTGCCGGCCCCATTGAGTCCTAACAATGCAGCTATTTCACCCGGCCCAACAGAGAAACTTAGACTGCTTAAAGCACAAAAGTTACCATACCATTTTTCCAGGTTAACAACCGAGATTGCATTGGGAATACCCGTAGATGAGATTTCGGGCGAAACTTGCATAGGGCAAAATAGCTCAATTTATCTGTCGGTAAATATCATTTTTTACTTAACGGGCACTTTGGCCAGAGAAGTATGCCAGATGCCCTTGAAGATACCGGCCGGAATCTCTTTACTGTTCCCGATTATCCTGATGATCGTTTTTCCTTTTGCATATCTATGGAATGTACAGTTATTTCAAACCCTCAACTGCCAGCCGTCAAACAGTGAATTTCTCAATACATTGATGCTGTTTACGACGATGACAGCTGACGGTTTTTTTATTCTCATGTTTTTCTGTTTTTGGGCACCAGCCAGAACTCAAATTTTTATTTCAGGTTTGATCGGTTTTCTGTGTGCAGCAATTCTCACCCAGATTTTAAAAAGCATCTTTGATTCTCCCCGTCCGCCCGCTTATTTTTCCGAAGTCGAAATCTGCGTATTGGGCTTTTCTTTTTCTTCACGATCGTTTCCATCTGGTCACGCAACAGCAGCATTTGCATTGGCTCGTTTTGTTTTTCAAAGTCCCTCAAATATAATTCGAACTCTCGCAATTCTATTTGGTATTGCAGGTTCTTTTTCAAGAGTTTACACAGGCGTTCACTTTCCCGCCGATATTGTCGCGGGTGCCTTCATCGGGTGGGTTGTAGTAGAGATCTGCATAAGATTGATTAGAGTTCCCGAATCGAAAGTTTTGAGCATGGTT
Source organism: Leptospiraceae bacterium (assembly GCA_020440825.1). GTDB lineage: Bacteria > Spirochaetota > Leptospiria > Turneriellales > Turneriellaceae > JAGRNJ01. The sequence goes on from JAGRNJ010000007.1 coordinate 33,191, forward strand.
CCCTGGATTTCGAATCTGGCAGGCATCTCTGCCTCTTTGGCGTTCTTATTCTTGTATGAAGAAAGCATCCCCCATGTTGAATTTTTAACGCGTCCATTGGCAGCTGTACTGGGATTATATTTCTTTTTCAGATTATTCAGACAAATGTATTTCAAAAGAAAGCAGACGGATGCCCCACTGCTCTGAGATTATGAAATTAAACAAAAATAAAATACTGGCAGCTTGTGTTCTGGCAATATGCACATCATTGGTGTTAATACCTTTGAGATGGCCGAAATATCTTTACCATCTTGCAGAACACCAGTTGACAATAACCTTCAATCGAATTCCTGTCACCAAAGCTTTCAAAATATATGAGGGCGATGAGAAAAAAACTTCGAAGTTAGAAAGTATAGAGAAGTACCGAAAATATGGCAAGAAAATTTACGGGCTAACCAGTTCTGAAAGCTATAATAATTTTGTGAATCTAAATAGAAAAGAGTTGGGCTGGAATATTACAATCACGCCAGAGTTTTCTTTTGAGCCAATTTCATTTGGTTTTCCTGTGATAGGAGAATTTGATTATCTGGGGTTCTTCTCCCGGGAGATAATGAACCAGTTTATAGCGGCGTACCCGCAAGATGAGTATGATATAGAAGTTTCAGAAATTGGGGCCTATTCAACCCTGGGCTTCTTCAAAGACCCTATCTTTTCAACATACCTGGAATTTTCAGATTTTTATCTGGCCAGACTGATATTTCATGAAATGGCCCATGAAAAACTATTTTTTGAGGGCGACACACTTTTTTCAGAAGCCCTGGCGACATTTATCGAAATGCACGCAGCAAAAAGTTATTTTTCCAGTGAAAACATATCCATGAACTTTAACACTCACAAAGATGTGACATCCCAGTATATAATCTTCTGGCAGATGATTCAAGACACTCGCAGAGAGTTGCAGTTGATTTTTGAATCATCATTAGACGCTGCAGAGAAAAGAGACCTCAAAAAGAAGAAATACAAACAATTGCAGGAAAATATAAAAAATAATCTCTCAAAATTGAAATTTATCGCAGCTGCCCACTCTCTTGCCAAGGCAGATGAAATCAACAATGCCACTCTCTATCAATACCGTCGTTATACCCGTCATGCCAGTGGTTTCAACATGACATTTGAGCAGTGCAATAAAGATTTTGAGTGCTGGTTTAATGAACTAGAGAAACTGAAGGCCTGTTCTAAGGAGAAACGGTCAGTATACTTAGTGAAAGAAATCGCCTTGCAGCAGGTACTGCAAGGCTGTTCGTCGAATTAGTCGCCCTTTTTCGAAGATTTTTCTGCAATTTCTTTAGCGAGATTGCTGGGCACTTCTTCATAATGCTCAAACTGCATTGAATATGCTGCACGACCCTGGGTAATCGAACGCAATTCAGTAGCATAACCAAACATTTCTGAAAGTGGAACCTGTGCATCAATTACGCGCGCATTGGCTCTCTGGTTCATAGCGTTAACTTTGCCGCGTCGGCGGTTCAAGTCGCCAACCACGTCTCCCATATAATCTTCAGGAGTAACTACTTCTACTTTCATAATTGGCTCTAACAATACAGGGCCCGCTTTACGACATGCATCTTTAAAGGCCATTGAACCTGCAATTTTAAAGGCCATCTCATTTGAGTCAACATCATGGTAAGAACCATCGAAGATACTCGCCTCAACATCAACCATCTGGTAACCAGCCAATACTCCGGTTTTCATGGCTTCTTCAATTCCCTTCTGGACTGCAGGAATGTATTCCCGAGGAACAACGCCGCCTACAATATTATTAGTAAATTTGAAACCTTGACCCGGCTCTAATGGACCAACTTTGAGCCAGACATGCCCGTACTGTCCACGACCACCGGTCTGTTTAACATACTTACCTTCCTGCTCAACTGACTTACGAATCGTTTCACGGTAAGCAACCTGCGGTTTACCCACATTTGCCTCTACTTTGAACTCGCGTTTCATTCGATCGACCAGAATTTCAAGATGTAACTCACCCATACCGGCAATAATTGTTTGACCAGTTTCTTCGTCGGTGTGCACTCTAAAGGTCGGGTCTTCTTCTGCCAGTTTCTGCAACGCGATTCCCATTTTTTCCTGGTCACCTTTTGTTTTCGGTTCAACTGCAACATGGATCACAGGCTCAGGGAAACTCATTTTTTCTAGAATAATAGGATTTTCTTCATTCGACAATGAATCGCCGGTTGTAGTATCTTTCAAACCTACGGCTGCGGCAATATCACCGGTCTGTACTTCTTCAATCTCTTCCCG
>JAGRNJ010000007.1:35579-39372 GCA_020440825.1 Leptospiraceae bacterium
GAATTCGCATGCATTTGCAGCAGACGGCCAATTCTTTCTTTCGTTCCCTTGGTTGAGTTGGTGATATATGAACCCTTTTTCAATACCCCAGAATAAACCCTGAAATAGGTAAGTTTACCAATATATGGGTCTGACATAATCTTAAAGGCAAGAGCTGAAAACGGCTCTTTGTCATCTGCCTTACGGGTCAATTTAGGCTCTTCGTCTGCTTCTTGACCTACTTCAAATCCTTTTACTGGTGGTACATCAAGTGGACCCGGCAGATAATCAACTACAGCATCTAACAGAGTCTGTACGCCCTTGTTTTTAAAGGCAGTTCCGCACAGTACCGGGAAAAACTTCATTGCCAGAGTGGCAGCACGTATTCCCTTTTTAAGTTCTTCTGTTGTTAACGTTCCTGTCTCGAGATATTTTTCAATTAAATCTTCATTCGCTTCAGCGACGATATCAATCAACTTCGCGCGGTATTCATCCGCCTGCGCTTTCAGGTCTTCGGGTATTTCTTTTACTTCAAACTTTGCACCAAGTTCTTCTCCAGACCAGACTACCGCTTTCATGGCTACCAGGTCGATATGGCCTGCATAATCTGCTTCAACACCAATTGGCAATTGAATAGGGGATGCATTTGCTCCTAAACGATCTTTCATCATGTCAACTGCTCGAAAGAAATCTGCGCCCATGCGATCCATCTTATTGACAAAGCACATTCTCGGAACACGATATTTATCGGCTTGGCGCCATACAGTTTCGGTCTGTGGCTCTACACCGGCCACACCGTCATATACAGCTACTGCCCCATCTAACACCCGCAATGATCGCTCAACTTCTACTGTAAAGTCTACGTGACCGGGGGTATCGATAATATTAATCTGGTAATCTTTCCAGAAGCAGGTTGTTGCAGCAGAAGTAATTGTAATGCCGCGCTCTCTTTCCTGTTCCATCCAGTCCATAGTGGCTGCACCATCATGAACCTCACCAATTTTGTGAGATCGACCTGTATAGTACAGAATTCGTTCTGTTGTTGTAGTCTTACCGGCATCAATATGCGCCATGATGCCAATATTTCTAAGTTGTTCAAGTTTTACTTTTCTAGCCATTTTCTAATCCGGGTATTACCAGGCGTAATGAGAGAACGCGCGGTTGGCTTCTGCCATTCTTTTTACTTCTTCTTTTTTCTTGATGGCGCCACCATTATTCTCAGCTGCGTCTAAAAGCTCAGATGACAACTTCTGGGCCATGCTCTTTCCGTTGCGAGACCGAGCTGCACCAATAATCCAGCGAATAGCAAGACTTTGCTTTCTCATGGGATAAACTTCAATCGGAACCTGGTAAGTTACCCCGCCTACTCGGCGAGACTTTACTTCGATTTGAGGCTTAACGTTTTCTAATGCCTTATCAAAAGTTTCGATACCTTCGGCTCCGGTCTTTTCTTTGATGAGATCCATCGCATCATTAAATATTGTCGTCGCTGTGGATTTCTTGCCATCCCACATCATAGTATTGATAAATTTTGTAACTACCTCGCTGCCGAATCTTGAGTCGGGAGCCATTTGTCTTACGAGGCTTTTAGTACGTCTTCTTGCCATTTTTTAATCCTTATTTTCTATTATGCCTTAGGTCTTTTTGCACCGTATTTACTGCGGGCCTTTCTTCTTTTGTCTACACCCAACGCGTCTAGCGCGCCACGAACAATATGATAACGAACACCGGGTAAGTCTTTTACACGACCACCACGAACCAGGACAACAGAGTGCTCTTGCAGGTTGTGCCCTTCTCCCGGGATATAGGCAGTAATTTCAATACCATTGGTAAGTCTCACCCTTGCAACTTTTCGCAACGCTGAGTTCGGTTTTTTAGGTGTAAACGTCATTACCCGTGTACACACCCCTCGTCTCTGCGGACAACTCTGCAAAGCCGGTGATTTTGTTTTTCGAATTACTTCTTCGCGTCCATGGCGAATTAACTGGTTAATAGTGGGCATAAGTACCTAAAGCTCCCTTTTTATTTTTACTTCCATTTTGTGATTGGGTCAAATATCGACAGAAAGACAGGGCGTCAATACTTCTATTCCTCATCATAGTCAGGATCTTCTTCATCTTTCGGAATCGCTCGGCCTTGGGGGGCCAACGCCATCGTATCTTCAACTTTCTCACCACCGCCAATTCCGCCGTGCAATTCATTTTCTTCTTCTTCTGTGATGAACAAGTCACCAAGAATATGTTTGTATGCACGAATACTTCGATACTGTTTCAGACCGGTTCCAGCCGGAATGAGGTGTCCGATAATGATGTTCTCTTTCAAACCTTCCAGTGGATCTTCTTTCCCTTTAATGGCGGCATCTGTCAATACCCGGGTTGTTTCCTGGAATGACGCCGCAGACAAGAAGCTTTCAGAATTCAATGATGCCTTGGTCAGGCCCATTAGAATCGGCATTGCCTCTGCCGGGGCACCACCGTCGCGAATAACCCGCTGGTTTTCTTTTTTGAACAGAATTTTATCTACCTGTGTATATGGTAAAAAGTCTGTATCTCCGGAATCTGTAACTTCAACTTTACGCAACATCTGGCGCAAGATGATCTCAATATGTTTATCATTGATGGTCACACCCTGCATACGGTAAACGCCCTGAATCTCACTGACGAGAAACTTCTGTAAAGCATCTTCACCGAGAACACGCAAGATATCATGCGGATCCATTACACCTTCGTCTAATGGGTCTCCACGCGTAACCAGCTCACCATCATGAACGAGAATCTGTTTGTGCAGAGGTATTGCAATTGAGACAGAATTATCTTCGGCCTCTTCATCACTCAAGCCTTCTGGCACAATATACAGTACTCTTTTATCGCGTACAATTTCGCCAGGATCACGAATCACACCATCAATGTCGGCCAGGTGACATGGGTCTTTCGGATGTCTTGCCTCAAACAATTCATCGATACGCGGCAGACCACCCGTGATGTCTCTGGTTTTCTCGGCTTTTGATTCAATCTTGGCAAGAATATCCCCTTCTGCTACAGTTGAACCGGTTTCAGCAACCAGTACCGAATTGAGTGGCAGACTGATTTCAGCAGCCAAACGACCTTTATCATACAGATTTACGCGTGGTATCAGTTTCTCTTTCCGATAGCTGACAATTTTCTTGATTTTAAATTCACCGGCATCTTCAATCTTGAGGTTTTTACCCTCTTCAATATCGGCATACTCGACACGTCCTGCCTGCGCAGCGATGATCAAAGTATTGAACGGGTCAAATTCGATAAGGCTTTCACCCAACTCAACGATATCTCCCTGCTTGACAAAGATCGAAGCACCGGCTTCTGCCTGAATGGTATATTCAGGTCCTAACAGCATCGCCACTTCATTCTCGATTTTGACTTCACCGGGAGCGGGAGAGTAAATCGAAGTCAAAGTATCTTTCTCTTTGATTTTACCAACAATCTCACCACGAATTACTTTCGTTGCATCGGTCAGTTGAAATTCTTCAAAGTCTGACAGTTTATATTCTGCCAGCACCTGGGAGATGACCACACTGCCCCGCTTAATCATGACCAGCTTACCAGTCTTATTTTTTACAATTCTGCCTTGCAGGTTGCTTACACGGGCACGATATGGTGCTTTAATAATACTTTCCATTGATCGAGAAGTAGCCGCACCACCCACATGGAAAGTACGCATCGTGAGCTGGGTACCAGGCTGACCAATCGACTGAGCAGCGATAATACCAACAGCTTCCCCTTTCTCTACCGCTGCCAGAGTTGCGAGATCAAGTCCGTAGCATCGCGCACAAACT
>JAGRNJ010000007.1:39469-67189 GCA_020440825.1 Leptospiraceae bacterium
CGAGTGAATTACGAATATACACTACTTCGTCTGTATTGGGATCGCGGATATCCTGCTGCAGGTATCGACCGAATATCTTCTGTCGCAAACTCACCACAACTTTGTCGCCTTCTTTATCCGCTGACGCTGTTAATCCGTCTTCAGTACCACAATCTTCTTCGCGAATAATTACATCCTGAGAAACGTCCACCAGACGTCTGGTCAAATAACCCGCATCGGCAGTTTTAAGAGCAGTGTCAGCGAGACCTTTTCTCGCACCCGAGGTCGAGATAAAGAACTCAAGAACCCCGAGACCCTCTCTAAAATTCGAACGAATCGCAAGCTCAATAATGTCACCCGATGGTTTAGCCATCAAGCCGCGCATACCGGCAAGCTGGCGAATCTGAGACTTTGAACCCCGGGCACCAGAGGTGGCCATGGCATAGATCGGGTTAAAACCTTCCTGATCTTTACCAAGAGTTTCCATTAAATCATCTGTAATTCGATCATTGGTGTTTGTCCAGATATCGATTACTTTTTTATAGCGTTCTTCGTTGGTAATAATACCTTTACGATGTTCGGTTTCAACTTTCTCAACTTCTTTATTTGCCTTATCGACCAGCTTCACTTTTGAGTCGGGGATAATCACATCTGCAATTGAAATTGTAGGTGCAAAATACGTTGCATATTGAAATCCCAGTTTTTTCAGCGCATCTAAAAATTTCACAGTTATGGCAGCGCCACGACTTTTGTAGAGCTCTGCAATAATCTCGTTGATTGTTTTGCTGGTCAAAGGCCGGTTTACATAAGGATAATCTAAAGGCAGCAGCTGGTTAAAGACCAGACGTCCCGGCGTTGTCTCAATGAGACGTTCCTGATGGTAGAACTGAATTTTGGTGCGAAAATCGAGCACACCTCTGTCCAGGGCATACATCAACTCATCAATTGAGTCATATACTGCGCCTTCCCCTTTATCGGCTGTCAGTTCGGCTGTAAGGTAGTACAGTCCCAGAATCATGTCCTGGGTAGGCCCTACAATTGGCTGACCGTTTGCAGGGTTCAACAGGTTATGCGCAGATAAGATCAACAACCACGATTCAATCTGTGCCCGGGGTGAAAGTGGCACGTGAATTGCCATCTGGTCACCGTCAAAGTCAGCATTGAATGCATGGCAAACCAGAGGATGCAATTGAATTGCTTTGCCTTCTACCAGAGTGGGTAAAAAAGCCTGAATTCCCAATCTGTGAAGGGTTGGTGCACGATTCAGTAAAACAGGGTGCTCGTGGATGACCTCTTCAAGACCTTGAAATACTTCCCGATCTTCATTTTCAATCATACGCTTGGCAGATTTTATGTTCTGAGTATATTCATGATCTACCAGCCATTTCATAATGAATGGCTTGAACAGTTCCAGAGCCATCTTCTTTGGCAAACCGCACTGGTATATTTTAAGCTCAGGGCCAACGACAATTACTGTACGGCCAGAATAGTCTACCCGCTTACCGAGCAGGTTTTGTCTGAAACGTCCCTGCTTGCCTTTCAGCATATCTGACAAAGATTTGAGAGGACGGTTGCCTTTGCCTTTGATCGCTTTTTTACGGCGGGAGTTGTCAAACAATGCATCTACTGCTTCTTGCAGCATTCTTTTTTCGTTACAGACAATAATATCTGGTGCTTTGAGAGCAAGCAGCCTTTTCAGACGGTTGTTACGGTTGATTACACGACGATAAAGATCGTTCAAGTCAGAGGTTGCAAATCTGCCGCCTTCGAGTTGAACCATGGGCCTAAGTTCGGGAGGCAATACCGGTATAGTGTCCAGGATCATCCACTCGGGCTTGTTTCCGCTATCGCGAAAAGCTTCCAGAATTTCGAGTCTTTTCAGCATTCTCTTATCAGATGCTTTACGTCGATCTTCTATTTTAGTGCGCATCAAGCGAATTTCTTCGTCGAGGTTTACCATCGCTAAAAGTTCTTTAACGGCATCGGCGCCAATAGAAGCATAAAACTTATCACCATGTATCTCTGCCAGACGATAGTACTCTTCTTGAGTAATTAACTGGCGGGGTTCGAGACCAGAGTCGCCAGGCTCGATAATAACATATCGTTCAAAATACAGTACACTTTTGACATCGTTTGCAGACATATCGAGCACGAGAGCAATTCTGCTTGGAACTGTTCGATAGTACCAGATATGGGCAACGGGATATGAGAGCTCAATATGGCCCATACGTTCACGACGAACTTTTGAATGGGTAACTTCAACCCCGCACTTATCACAGACCACACCTTTATAGCGAATCGATTTGAATTTTCCGCAATAGCATTCCCAGTCTTTGGTTGTACCAAAGATTTTCTCACAAAAGAGACCATCGCGCTCGGGCTTTAAGGTACGGTAGTTGATTGTTTCGGGTTTACGAATTTCCCCGAATGACCACTCTCGAATTCTTTCCGGTGCGGCCAGATTTATGCGAATTTTGTTAAAATCATGAATATCTCTCATTGATTGCTCCCGTTATGCGTTCTCAACAGATTCAATTTTAATGCGTCTGCGCGCTCTGCCAAATTCATCTTCAATATCAGAAAGTTCCATTGGCTCATTTTCTGAGTCTAATATAGTAATATCAATTGCCAGTGAACGCATCTCACGCACCAGTACGTTGAATGATTCAGGCACTCCAGGTTTAATTGCATGAATTCCTTTTACAATCGATTCATACACCCTTGCCCGGCCCTGCATATCATCTGATTTCACTGTTAAAAGTTCCTGCAGAGTATGTGCGGCCCCATAGGCTTCCAGAGCCCAGACTTCCATCTCTCCGAGTCGCTGCCCACCAAATTGCGCCTTACCACCCAATGGCTGTTGAGTAACCAGCGAGTAAGGACCAGTCGATCGAGCATGCATTTTGTCTTCAACCATATGGTGCAGTTTCAACATGTAAATTGTGCCGACAAATACGGGCTGCTTGAAATATTCACCCGAACGACCATCTCGCAATGGAATTTTTCCGGTGATAGGTAGTTTTGCCTCTTCTGAATATTTTTCGAGATTTTCCCATTTTGCTCCGTCAAAAACCGGGGTTTCAAAATGCAGCCCAAGTGCTTTACCGATCCAGCCGAGCTGGGTTTCAAACACCTGTCCCAGATTCATACGAGACGGTACACCAAGCGGATTCAAAACGATATCAACCGGAATGCCATCGTCCATGAACGGCATATCTTCTTCAGGCAGAATGGTACTGATAACACCTTTATTTCCGTGTCTACCGGCCATTTTGTCACCAACAGAAATTTTTCGTTTCTGGGCAACATAGACCTTTACAGTCTCAACAATACCCGCCGGCAATTCTGCCCCTTCATCGCGATTAAATCGAACGATATCTACGACAATACCATGATAGCCATTCGGAACTCGCAAAGAACTGTCTCTGACCTCTTTAGCCTTTTCACCGAAAATACTGTGCAAAAGCCGGTATTCAGGTGTCAGATCTGTTTCTCCTTTCGGGGTAACCATGCCTACTAAAATGTCTCCGGCTCTAACCTCAGCACCAATACGAATGATGCCGTCTTCGTCGAGATCACGGAATGCTCTTTCGCTGATGTTGGGAATATCCCGGGTAATCAATTCGCGACCAAGCTTGGTTTCACGGGCTTGAATTTCAAATTCTTCAATGTGGATGGATGTAAATGTATCATTTTTTACAAGCTTCTGAGAAAGCACGATCGCATCTTCGAAGTTATAGCCATCCCATGGCATAAATGCCACTGTAATGTTTCTACCAACTGCAAGGCGACCTTTGTTGGTTGCATGACCGTCGGCAAGAATTGTAGCCAATCGATCCCGGTTATCATTGGGCACATTAAAACGACCGCGAATCATTTCGCCAGCCAGCAATTCACCACGCTCGACTTCCTGACCGTTTTTGACAGCGGCCTTCAAAACCCCCTGAAAGGTTTTCATAGGGTAGTTATAAACAGAACCGCTTTCTCCGGTGAACAGCAATTGCTCTTTGTCGACTTTATCAACTTTCCCTTTCTCGGGTGCATAAAAGACTTTGACCAGCGGATACTGGTTCAGAGTTGTACTCTGGTTTGTTCGCTTAAATTTAATTAAACGATATCGGTCAACCTCTCCGGAATCCCGGGTTACCTCAATCGCATCTGCATCGACCCGGGTAACCATGCCATCATAATCTGCAATGAGGCATACTCCCGAATCATAAGCTATCGGAAGTTCCATACCAGTACCAACCACAGGCAATTCTGGGTTCAGCAAAGGAACAGCCTGACGTTGCATGTTTGATCCCATGAGAGCACGGTTGGCGTCATCATGTTCAAGAAAAGGAATCAGAGCAGTTGACAGTGAAACTACCTGGGCAGGATCAACATCCATCAACTGTATTTCTTCGGGCGCTTTCAAGGGAAAGTCACCCCGATAGCGACAGCTCACCAGCTTATCTATAAATGCCGATTTGTCATCGAGGCGGGCATTTGCCTGTGCGATTACATAATGATCTTCTTCATTTGCTGAGAGAAACACTGTTTCGCCGGTCAGTTTCCCGTTTTTAACAACACGATACGGGGTTTCTACGAATCCGTAAGGGTTCAAGCGGGCATAGGTGGCCATCGACGTGATAAGACCAATATTGGGACCCTCAGGGGTTTCAATAGGGCAAAGGCGACCATAGTGAGTATAATGAACGTCCCTGACTTCGAAGCCGGCGCGCTCCCGCGTAAGACCGCCCGGCCCTAAGGCGTTCAGCCTTCTCTTATGAGTAATCTCAGAGAGGGGGTTCGTCTGGTCCATAAACTGTGACAACTGGCTGGCGCCAAAGAATTCATTCAGCACAGCTGTAATCGGTTTTATAGAAATTAATAATTGAGGAGTCATGGCATCAATATCATTCATGCTCATTCTCTCTTTAACCACTCTCTCCATACGCGAAAAACCTGTCTTGAGGTTGGTTGTCAAAAGCTCGCCAACGGTTCTAACGCGTCTGTTGCCAAGGTGGTCAATGTCATCAAACTGATAGCCATCTACTTCATTGATCACATTGATCATATATTTAACAGTCTCAGTAATATCAACAGGGCGCAATGTCTGGTCAGGCACTTTATCGTTGAACTCTTTGGCGTTCAAATGAGCAAAACGGGCATTGATTTTATAACGGCCTACACTTCCCATGTTATAAGTCTTGGGATCGAAAAACAATCGTTCGAGCTCTGCTTTAGCACGGTCAAGATTTCGACTGCGTTTTTCAGGATCACCATGATCGGCAGAATATTCTAATGGTCTTTGAATCTTAAGAAACTCAATAAGAGCTTCTTCATAGTTATCTACGTTGTCTTTTTCCATAGAACGGATAACAATGCTGTCTTCAGTGTTACCAGGAAAAACAACCAGACCAATCTTTTCAATTTTCGCATCGCGAATTACTTCGAGGTTATCTTCATTGATGGCAATACCTGCCTCAACCAATACTTCGCCTGTTTCGGGGTGAACAATATCAGCAATTGCTCTGCGCCCTATAAATTTTTGTAAGGTTTTTGACTGCACGCCTTTAATCTGGATTGTCTCTTCTGCAAAAAACAGTCTTAGAATTTCTTCATCTGTCCCATGCCCCAGTGCTCTTACCAACAGAGTAAACGGGAATTTTTTGCGACGGTCAATACGAGCCACCAGCAATCCCTTTGCATCCATTTCAAACTCAAGCCATGAACCTTTATGGTCAGGAATGATTCTTGCATTATAGACATTTTTAACTTCTTCATGAAAAATAAAGACACCGGGTGAACGGTGCAGCTGGTTTACCACCACACGCTCAGCACCATTGATGACAAAAGTTCCAGTCGGGGTCATGACCGGTAGATCACCCATGTACACTTCCTGCTCTCTAACCTCTCCGGTTTCGGTGGCAATTAAACGAATAATCGCCTTCAACGGCACAGAGTATGAAAGTCCGTTCAGTTTACAGTCCCATAACTCTTTTTTAGGCTCACCCAGATTATATTCTACAAATTCAAGAATTACATCACCATTGGAACTTTCAATGGGAAAACTTTCTTCAAAAACAGATTGTAAACCAACAGATTTGCGTTTGCTTTGTGCAACACCCTTTTGCATGAACTCATCATAAGAACGAATTTGAACATCAATCAAGGAGGGTATGGATTGATTTTTTTTGATTCTACCGAAGTTGATGACTTCGAGTCCCCGGTCTTCAGAATCGATAATAATATTTTTTTTGGTTTCACTCATGGTGCCCGCTCCGCTACTGATTTTTTCCCGTTTGTTTTCGGGAAGTCGTTTTCCCGCCTAAGTGGGAAAATTTTTAGAAAACAAGAAAAGGAAAGTCTCCCCGGGTCACCCAAGGCAACCCAAAGATAACTTTCCGAATAAATTTCGGGATAAATACGACATGGTCGCAGCTCTCCCGATTTCTATTACTTAATGGTGATTTTGGCGCCAAGAGCCTCAAGCTCTTTCTTGATTTTCTCAGCTTCTTCTTTACCAGCACCTTCTTTCAAGGTACCTTTGCCTTCTTCAACCAGTTTTTTGGCATCCATCAGAGGCAGATTTGTAATTTCACGCACTTTTTTGATTGCGTCAACTTTCTTATCTCCGCTGAAAGAATCAAAGATCACGTCAAATTCAGTTTTCTCGTCTTCAGCAGCTGCCGCTGCGGGAGCGGCACCTGCGGCAGCGACGGCCACGGGAGCCGCGGCAGAAATTCCGAATTTGTCTTCCATCTTTTTAACCAGTTCGGCAGCTTGCACTAAAGTCAATCCGCCAATTTTTTCGAGTAGTTCGTCTAACATACCAACTCCTATTTTAGTTTTTTGGAACCCAGTATTTACCAGTCTTCACTGTTTTTTTAAGAACGGAACGGGTTAACCGTTCTTCTCACCCACGGCGTTAATAGCCCGGGCCAATGAGGCCATTATATTGTTCACCAGACCAGCTATTTTGGTAGCAGGTGAATTCAGTGATGCAGCAAGAGTAGCCAACAACTGCTCTTTGCTTGGCAGATTGGCAATTGCCTCTACCCCGTTCGCATCGTAATAAGTTTGCTCCATAACCCCGGCAACGATTTGCAGCTTATCCTGCTCTTTCGCGTACTCTTTAAGAACCTTTGCCGCGCCTGGCACGTCTTCATTGGCAAATGCAACTGCCAAAGGCCCTTCAAATGTACTGTCATAGGGAAAATCTTTCAGATCTTGAGAAGCTTTCAGCGCTAACTGAAAAATATTATTTTTAACAACTTTATAAACAACACCTTTCTCTCTCAACTTACCACGCAAGGTGGTCAATTGAGCAACTGTAAGGCCAGAGTATCGGGTTAATATGATATTCGGGCTTTGAGACAGGTGAGAAGAATAATCTTCCTGCAAATTGATCTTTTTCTGTGATGGCATAAGTCTTACCGAAGTTCCTTTGTATTGATTCTAATTCCCGGAGACATGGTTCCGGCAATAAAAAACGTAGCAATATAATCGCCTTTGGCATCTGTCGGACGATCTTTTAGAACAGTTTGAAACGCAGTAGTTACATTCTGCTGCAGCTTCTCAACATCGAACGACAACTTACCCATTGGAATGTGCACAACGCCGGTTTTATCCGCACGGTATTCGATTCGACCTGATTTCAATTCTTTAACAATGGCCGCTACATCCAGGGTTACGGTTCCGGATTTTGGCTTGGGCATTAACCCTTTCTTACCAAGTACCGGACCTAACTTACCTACGTCTTTCATCATATCAGGAGTGGCCACGACGAAGTCAAAGTCTATCCATCCGCCCTGTACCTTTTCTATTAACTCTGAATCTCCGATATAATCTGCACCGGCGTTCTTGGCTTCTTCTGCTTTATCACCTTTAGCAAATACCAGCACTTTCACTTCACGACCAGTGCCATGCGGCAGACTGATTACCCCGCGAATGTTCTGTATGCTTTTATATTTTATATTAAAATGACCCTCTAAACTGCCGTCAAACTTGGTGATATTGGTTTCTTTTGCCAGTTTGAGTGCTTCAGCGAGTGAGTACTCTTTACTGCGGTCTACTTTTTCAGATGCCGCTTTGAATTTCTTGCCTATCTTTGCCATACTTCTTACCGAACCCGTTATTCTGAAACCGTAACGCCCATAGACCGGGCTGTACCTGCGACAATTTTCTTGGCCGCATCTATATCATTTGCGTTTAAATCAGGAAATTTGGTCTTAGCAATTGACTCAAGCTCTGCTTGTGAAAGATTCCCGACCTTTTCTTTATGTGGAATAGCAGAGCCCTTATCGAGCTTAATTGCTTTTTTAATCAAGTCGCTCACCGGGGGCACTTTTGTTATAAATGTAAAAGACCGATCTGAAAATACGGTTATTACGACCGGAATGATACTACCGGCCTGCGCCTGGGTTCTGGCATTGAATTGCTTGCAGAACTCTGGTATATTAACGCCTTGCGGACCCAATGCGGTACCAACAGGGGGAGCCGGTGTTGCTTTTCCCGCTGGAATCTGAAGTTTTATCTGTGTTATTACTTTTTTAGCAGCCATTTTTAATAAATTCCCTTGTTTCTGTGTTTGGCCTCAAGTGGCCATTTTGTTTTTTTGCGACAGCCCGACAATAAAAAAATAGATTTTACCCCTTGCCAACCTGCAGATAATCGAGCTCGACCGGGGTACTTCTACCGAAAATTTCAACCTTTACCCGAACTTTGCCCTTCTCATGGTTAACTTCGTCGACAATTCCATTGAAATTGGCAAAAGGTCCGTCGATAATCTTGACTGTCTCGCCCTCTGAGAAGAGAATACGGGGCGCTGATTTCTCTTCTGAAGCAACTTCACCCATTTCGGTAAACAACGACTGCATTTCATCGTCGCTCATCACCTGCGGATCATTTCCCGTGCTGACAAATCCCATCACCCCGGGTATGGAACGGATTTTACGAATGATCTCATCTGATACATCTAATTCAAGAAAAACATAACCCGGCATCAGCTTTTTGCGCACAACCCGCTTTTTACCACCGCGTAACTCCGCCACTTCATGAGTCGGTACTTTAACCTGCCCGATTAAGGCACCATCATCCCATTTCTCTTTTGAACGCTCAATTAGCTTGCGTACCTTGTCTTCATGTGAAGACATGGTATTGATTACATACCAGCTATAGCCCATTTAACCCAGCACCTTTGTCATAATATAACTGATTCCTTCGTCTGCCAGATAGATAAATAACGTAAATAATACTACAGCAATGAACACGACAACCGTAGAACGATTGACCTCTTCCCAGCTTGGCCAGGTCACTTTCTGCAACTCTGCCCTTGCTTCTTTAAGAAAACTGAATATCTTGCCCATATAACCTCGCTCGGGAAATCCCTGCCCCTCTTTCATTTCTTAGAGGAGATGCAGGGCAGGAAGGAATCGAACCCTCATTGACGGTTTTGGAGACCGCTGTTCTACCGTTGAACTACTGCCCTATTTTCTAAGCCCACAACCAGAATCGAACTGGTGACCTTTTCCTTACCATGGAAATGCTCTACCGACTGAGCTATGTGGGCATTTTGCCGCCTTCGCGACAAATGCGGAGAGAGAGGGATTCGAACCCTCGGTGCAGGTTACCCCACACGACAGTTTAGCAAACTGCTCCTTTCGACCTCTCAGGCACCTCTCCAGTATCTAAAAGGAAAGCTGCCTGTGACTTCGTACCAGGCACCTCTCCAGTATTTCAAAGGAAAGTGCCGTGACTTCGTACCAGGCACCTCTCCAGTATCTAAAAGGGAAGTGCCGTGACTTCGTATCGGCACCTCTCCAGTATCTAAAAGGAAAGTGCCGTGATTTCGCAGCGGCAGCTATCCGTATTTCTAAAAACCTGTGCCCGAGACTCGCGTATCAGCCACCCTAATTCCCTGAAAAGACAAGGCGAAACTTCTCTACCCACCCGGCCTCTTCTATTTGGTCGAACCGAAATCGGTACGACCAGCTTTCTGCAACAAAAACTTCGGGCACTTAAAAGTGCCCGAATCTAGCTTCAGGTTGCGGAGGAGGTAGGATTCGAACCCACGGTACCCGCAAAGGCACAACGGTTTTCAAGACCGCCGCATTCGACCACTCTGCCACTCCTCCTGGTTGAAAAACGATTTCAAAGCAAAGCTTCGCTGCCGTTTTGTCAATACCATGTGCAACAACGGTACTCTTGACAGGTTGTCAATAATTTTGAGGTGAAAGATATTCAAATTAAGTCCAGGAAGGTTAGCCCGCAGGTGGTGCAGCCACTTTTTATTTTTTGATTTGCACGCTCTTCACTTATTATTTTTAGGGGAAAGTCTACTGCAGACAAACAAACAATGAATGTACCGGAAAATCTGAAAGCTGCAGCCATTCAGGCAACTACTCAAGCGTATTCTCCCTATTCAAAAATAAAGGTCGGGGCCGCATTGATTGATCACGATGGCAATATCTTCACCGGAGCCAATATTGAAAATGCTTCGTATGGCTTAACTATTTGTGCAGAACGTGTTGCCCTTGCCAACGCTTTAATGAAATGGCAAGATCGATCCCGCCCTCTTTTTTCCAAGATGGTCATTACAAATTCGACGGGCACCCCAATGCCCCCCTGCGGAGCATGCCGGCAGATGCTGCTCGAAATGAATGAAAATGCAGAGATTTTTTTTGAAACTGCAGGCGGATGGACATCCGCACTGGCAAAAGATTTGTTGCCGGGTGCATTTTACATGAGAGAAGATTTGGCAGAAGAAAATGGTTAACCGCTATAGAACCTTGCGTAAAAACCCGGCGATACGGGAAATGGTAGCTGAAACTCAATTGAGCATCGCTGATTTTATTGTTCCTTTCTTTATTTGTGAAGGGAACAATATCAAAGTAGAAATCCCCTCTATGCCTGATTACTACCGCTTTTCTCTTGATTTGGCGGTACAAGAGGCTGCCCGACTATATGAAGCGGGTATCAAAAGTATTTTGTTATTTGCCAAAGTTCCCGACGAGAAAAAAGATGAACCTTGTTCTGAAGCGTTGAATTTTGAGGGTCTTCTGCCCAAATCGATTCGGGCCTTCAAGAAAGAAATTCCTGAACTAATTGTGATGAGTGATATCGCGCTCGACCCCTATTCCCCTTTTGGACATGACGGAATTGTTCAAAAAGGCAAGATCTTAAATGATCAAACCGTTGAGGTACTTGCTAAAATGAGTGTTGTGCATGCTCAAGCTGGGGTCGATCTGGTGGCTCCCTCAGATATGATGGATAATCGTGTAAAACATATTCGCACGGCACTGGAAAGCCAGGGCTTTTCAGATACCGGAATCATGTCATACTCTGCAAAATATGCATCCTGCTTTTACGGACCTTTTAGAGATGCATTAGACAGTGCCCCGGGATTCGGCGATAAAAAAACTTACCAGATGGATTACCGTAACCGGCAAGAGGCTATCCGCGAAACACTTCGCGATATTGAAGAAGGTGCAGATATTGTGATGGTAAAACCGGGATTGCCCTATCTCGATATCATACGAGAAGTGCGCGATGCAGTTCATGTGCCCATCGCTGCCTATCAGGTAAGTGGTGAATATGCCATGATTAAAGCAGCAGCGGCCAATGGCTGGCTTGAAGAGGACAAAGCGATTCTTGAGTCTTTGTATGCATTTAAACGAGCAGGAGCCGATTTAATCGCTACTTATTTTGCACAGAAAATTATTGAAAATCAGCTTCTCTAGTAGTCGTAATTCTTACTATCCCTTTGTTCAGGTTTTCATATACCACAGAAAATTTATATTAATCTGACCTGGCATACAGAAAAAACTTGACGCTCAAAGTGTTCCGATATGAGTAATTTCAAATGGAAAGCGGGCCCAAAAAAATAAAAATAGAAAAAACCATCAAGAAAGTAAAAGGTAAAAAGATGGATCGCGCCATGCTCAAGGCAGCAAAAGACGCCTCTGCCAACAAGCTGCCTGCCCTCGTCATATTGCAAACGATTCAGACCCAGGCCAATCACTCTGCCAATAAAAAAAAGATTATCGAGCGTACTTTTGAATATTTACAGAAAAAATATGATCTACCCAAATTTGAAGAATCGCATTCGATTGAAGTATCGGGAACCTTCGAACAAGAGACATTAACAAACCACCATACCGAAAACCCGCTTCGAAAAATCATTTATGGGATATTAATCAGCCTGGCATTGATTGCCGGTGCCATTGTATTGTACTCTGTCTTAAATGCGAGGGGCTGTGGTTTTGGCAAATTTGACAATTCCCAGGTTTCTTCGGTAGAACCAACCTCTAAAAATATAACAGCTTCAAAACCTGGCGAGCCGGTTTTGAATACTAATGGTACGACCATAACTCTGGTCTATGAACTCGATGAGGCACAGGTAATCCCCCGGCCACAGATATTAGAATCGATACGCAAACTTGCAGAAAGAATGAAAAAAGATAAAACATTGAAACTGCAGATCACCGGCCATACCTGTGACCTTGGCGATGCAGAAACAAATCTGATAATCTCAGAAGCCCGTGCCCTCAATGTGAAAAATATACTGCTTGGGTACGGCATAGCAGAGAACCAGATTTCGATTCTTGCCAAAGGCAGCAGCGCACCCATCGTCCCGAATGATTCAGAAGAAAACCGCCGTCGCAATCGACGGGTCGAAGTTCGGGAAATAAAATAAGTCGCTATAAGTACTGCATTTAGCTCGATGAAAGCAATACTAAAGAGCAATTCGGGTTTTGACTGCGAATTCAAGAATGTCGATTTATACAGCACGGGCTGGCTGAATTTCTCCCTGAAATGAGTCAAGATTCAAAAGCAATAGGATAAACTGCTTGTATTATTCACCTTTGCCAACGGCACAATTTTTTTACTTTCTCTGATTTATAAACACACTGGAGAGTTTTAAATGAAATCGATAATTTACCAACGTTATGGTGCAGTTGAAGTATTAGAGTTGGCAGATGAACCTGTTCCGATTCAAAAAGACAATGAGGTTTTAGTTAAAATAAAATCGGTCTCTCTTAATCCTCTTGATTGGAAGATTAGAAATGGAGAGTTAAAAATAATTACCGGTAACAAATTCCCAAAACACATCTGCTGCGAATTTTCAGGAGTAGTTGAAAAAGTTGGCACCAGAGTGACTTCATTTCAGCCTGGTGAAAAAGTTTTTGGTTTTGTTAACCCTATGAAAGAAGGCTCGTTGAGAGAGTATTTGGCTGTAGGTGAAGACTCCTTGATTCACAAACCGCAAAATATTTCTTTTGAGCAGGCGGCTTCCGTTTCAATCACAGGAATTGCAGCCCTTCAAGCACTCAAAAATTTAGCCAATGCAGAAAAAGGCCAATCAATACTATTAAATGGCTGCACTGGAGGTGTAGGAATGTTTGCAATCCAGATAGCCAAACAATTAGGCCTCAATGTAACCGGAGTATGCTCGGCGACTACCGCATCTCATGCGAGAAACTGGGGCTGTGACACTGTACTTGATTATAAAAAAATAAACATTCTGAATTTGACCGATAGATTTGACATAATTTTAGATTTGTCTGCCAAGTTAACATTCAAAAAAGCAAAAACTATAATGAAAGACAAGTCAATTTTTATTGATCCTATTGCTTTGCCTACGAAAATGATCGCTGCTTTTTTTTACAATATATTTTCATCAAAGAAACATAAAGTACTCTTCACAAAATATACCAAAAATGATCTACAATTCTTAACGAAAATGATTGAAGCAGGAATGAAAATTGAAGTCAGTAAAACCTATAAAATCTCTGATTTTAAGACCGCTTTTAGTGAATTAGAAAAGGGTGGAATACCAGGTAAAGTCGTGATCAATATCTGATAAAACTAGTTGTTACTTCTTTCAGCCTTAAGCGCGGCGAGACGCCCAGGCTAACTGAGTATATTCCTAAATAAGAATTTTATTATTTACAGGACAAGGGACTTTATTCGCATGTCCTATGGCGCATCATTTTGAAAGCAAGCAATGGTCAGATGCATCAAAGATTCTGAAACATGGAGTAAACTTGGGAATCATAGAAAACTCGTTTTCGCCGATTGAATCACAAGAAACTCTAAAAACGATTGAAGAGAAATTCAAAGGGCTGCGGGTTCGTATCAATACTTCGCTCGACTGGAAAGATAATCTAATAAGGAAGATAAAGTCTGCAGGATGGCCAGAGCTGCCGTCATACCAGCAATTTTTTTGCGATTTAGTCGAAAATTTTTCAAAACTTACAGAAACCACAGAGCTGGGGTTTCGATTTGAACCGGTATCTTCAAATATGTGCGTTTTCTTACATGTTGACCATGTTCGTTTACGTGCCATTGCAACCCTTGCAGGGGAGACAACGTTTTGGCTGCCCAATGAGTATGCGAATCGAGATGGGTTAATGTGCCAGAATGATAAGCTGGTTATGAAAAAGAATGCAAAACTCAGTCAACTTCCCCAGGGCAGTGTTGGTCTTTTTAAGGGATCTGCCTGGCCGGCAAACGACGACAATGCGATTATTCATAAGTCGCCCCCTTTTATACCAGGCAGTGCGATTCGCCTGCTGCTAACTCTGGATACACTGTGAATACTGGTTGTTGATAATAAAAATGTCCACATAAATAAGGAGAAATATATGCAAAAAGAAAAATTACCCGTAACTGTATTGTCAGGTTTTCTAGGAGCCGGGAAAACCACTCTGCTAAATCATATTCTGAATAACAGAGAAGGAAAGAAGATCGCTGTTATTGTGAACGATATGTCTGAAGTAAATATCGATGCCGATCTTGTCAAAAATGGAGGATTTGCAAGAAGTGAAGAATCCCTGGTTGAAATGTCAAATGGATGTATATGCTGTACATTGAGAGAAGACTTGCTCGTCGAGGTGGGAAAGCTGGCAAATGAGAAAAAATTTGATTACCTCGTTATTGAATCGACAGGTATATCAGAACCACTGCCAGTGGCTGAAACCTTTACCTTTACTGATGAAAACGGTAAATCCCTGTCAGACATAGCCAGACTCGACACAATGGTCACGGTAGTAGATGCCTTTAATTTTCCGGAGAATTTTAGAACTGCCAAAACCCTTCTCGAGGCCGGCCAGGCACTCTCAGAAGATGATTACAGGGACATTGCACAATTATTAACAGATCAGGTAGAATTTGCTGATATCATTATTCTAAACAAAGTGGACCTGGTCTCAAGAGAGGCTGTTACAGAATTGAAGTCTGTTTTGAAGACCTTAAACCCAAGAGCAGAAATCATAGAATCGGAGAAATCAAAGGTAGAACTCGACCAGATTTTGAATCGCAACCTGTTCTCATTTGAGCAAGCAGAGCAGGCGCCCGGCTGGTTACAGGAATTACGCGGAGAGCATAACCCTGAAACGGAAGAATATGGAATTAAAAGTTTTGTCTTTCACGCTCGTAAACCATTTCACCCGGAAAGACTGAACGACTGGTTCGAAACTAACTGGAAAGGAGTCTTTCGCTCAAAAGGCCATTTCTATATTGCATCCCGATATGATCTGGCATTACTCTGGTCACAGGCCGGTGGCTCTGCAGGTATTGAAACCGCAGGCTACTGGTGGGATGCAATACATCGTGACGATTGGCCACAAGAAAAAGAACAGCAAGATGAAATTCTTCAAGACTGGGACAAAGACTTTGGTGATAGACGCCAAGAAATCGTTATTATTGGCAAAGATATGGATGAACAATTCATTAGAAGTGGCTTCGAAAAAGCGCTGTTAACCGATGATGAACTGAAACAGGGACGAAACATCTGGGAGAAATGGCGGGATCCTTTTCCACGTGAGTAGTTCAAACAGGAATTTTCTTATTTACAGCTTGAAGCAGAAATCAGGAGTATAAAATTATGAAAAAAAGTTCTAAAAAATCTATTCTCGCTCTTTCAATTCTGTCATTAATAACTTTCTCTTGCCAGAAAGATTTCCATAAAACTCTAATTGAAGAACATGAAAAACTGGAAGAAACCCATCAGAAAATGGAAGAAGCCCATTTGAAAATGGGGCACAAACATAGTGACATCCAGGCAGAATTGGCTCTGCATGGACACGATAAAACTGTTTTAGAAAAACACAAAAATGATCATGACGAACTCGAAGCGAAACACGCAGCAATCTTAAAAAAGCATGCAGAGTTGGTTCAAAAACACAAAGAACTTGAGGGCAGGCATTCGGCTGGCAGCAGCGAGGCAGAAATCAGAAAAGATCATGAAGTCATGCTGGTAGAGCACAAACAGATTCAAGCTGAGCATGAACAAATGGTGCTTGAACATAAACAATTGACTGAGGCTCATGAAAAAGAACACAAGAGTGATCAATAAGCAGTCTAGCATTCCAGAACTGATTCGCAATGCAGGCGGCAAGCTCACCCCCCAAAGGG
Organism: Leptospiraceae bacterium; assembly: GCA_020440825.1. GTDB lineage: Bacteria > Spirochaetota > Leptospiria > Turneriellales > Turneriellaceae > JAGRNJ01. The sequence goes on from JAGRNJ010000007.1 coordinate 55,853, forward strand.
TAGAAATTATAAAAGTTCTGCAGAATTTCGGCAAACCTGTTACGGCGAAAGAGATTTACAACAAGGTAATCATTACACAGCCATCAGTAAGTCTCGATACTGTCTACCGCAATCTCGAATTGTTGACTGCATCAGGGGTTGTGAGCCACATGAATCTGCAGCAGACAGGAAAATCATATTATGAGTTTATGGGCGATCATCACCATCATCATGCAATTTGCACCGATTGCGGCGATATCGCATGTGTTGATATTTGCATCCCGGTAGACAAATTGAAAGTTGCCGGAAATCCCGATTTTATTGTTACCAGCCATGCTTTCGAAATTTACGGACATTGTGGTAAGTGCAATGAATAAAAAATCGGTCTTCTTTTTCTATTTTCTACTGGTAGCTTCAATTGTGACAGGCAGCTTCGGAGCTTCCCATAGTGATCGACTTTCTATAGACCAAAAAATTCATTCTGCCGATTGTGCAGACCTGGCAGTTCACCATTGCGATGCATTGCATATTTTCAATTTACTTTCTTCTTTCTTTGCAGATGGCTTTGGCTGGCAGAGCAAACAAATCATAGAAATATTTGCATTATCGAGCATTATCTTTCAATTTTATAAGTTTTTTATTTTTCAAAAAGCAAGGGCTCCGCCGATTTTTAATTTTTCTAAATTCATTAGCTAAATTAAAAATTCAAGGAGCCTTTTATGAAAAAATATTTACTATTCTCTACAATTGCACTTGTGGCCTTTTTAGGTGCATGCGCACATGATCACAGCGACGGCGAAGCAGCATTTGACTGCAAGCAAACCAACTTTACTTTCAACGGTACCTCACAATCTGTCACCTGCCCAGATTTGCCAACCCAGGTAAAAATTAAAGTTGAATCTCTCGTAGTACCCAATGGTCAAACATTTACTTTCAAACCGTTTTCAAGCGCCGATGACAATGGCTATGAAATTGTCTTTACCCATAATTCAATATCTGCCAGAATTTTTGGCAGAACGGCAACCACAGTTTCTACCGGAATCGATTTTACTTCGGCAAAGAATGCCTGTATTGAGATTCACGATATCACAAAAGAAAAACACGTACAGGTATATTACAATACTGAAACCTGTTCAGGCACAGCTGTTGTAGACTACGATGATGATGCAGCAACCGCCCCTACCTCAAGGGCTGCGCGCTATACCGGCTCGGGTGGTACAATTGCCTTGAACGAGTTGCATTTTCAAAAAGATGCCACTGCGCACGTTCATTCCCTGGCTGAATAAAGATAAACCGGGAATATCATGAAGCTGGTAAAACCAATCATTTTGTTTTTAGTTTTAATATTTGCTTCAACTGTTTTCAGTCAAGAAAGTGAAAATACTACTGAAAATGAAGAAGCTGAAATTGAAATTACTGACCAGAATGAAGAAAGTATTGAATCTGAAGTCGAAAAACTGATTGCTGATTCAGAAGCAAAAGCAGAAAAAAGTAACGGTACGGATGACCCGAATTCTGCCAGCCGGAATTCCCGGCTGGTGCCCTTATCACGCAGAACGGGATTTATGATTGATAGATCGTCTGTGCCAGACACTTTTGTCGCTCTTGACCTGGTTGCCGAAAATGATCTTTCTTCTACACAGAGAGAAACCTCAAACTCGATTGATGTACGGGAAATTGAATTCGGCTTCTCTGGCTATATTGACTGGTTTGCATCTGCTAACGTGTTATTTGCTCTGCATCGGGAAAATCATGGTGCGAATGCCGGTGAATATATTTTTGATATTCACGAAGCTTTTATTGAACTGTACGCTTTGCCCTCAAATTTTCGGGCGAGAATCGGCCGCATGTTCTTTGACGCCGGCCGATTAAACGGGGTACATCGTCATGACTGGCATTTTACCAATGCACCGGTAATTCACAAAGAGGTTTTCAACGACACCTTTGTGGGAGAAGGCGCAGCCGATACCGGCATTGAGCTTTCTTATCTGATGCCGTGGGATTTCTTTCAGGAATTGAAGGTAGGCGTATTTCGTGGGCGAGTCTTCGGGCATAGTCACGGGGATGGCAGTGAAAAACCGGCCCCGCTCTGGACCTCGAGGTTAAAACAGTTTATACCAATCACCGGAAACTGGGGTACTGAGTTCGGTTTTACCTATATGCGGTATCATCCCACCACCAATGCCCAGGATATCGACCAGATTTTTGGTTCAGATTTTACTGTACGCTGGTTTGCTTCCCGAATTTATATGTTTACCTGGAGCAGTGAGTTCTGGTATAAATATCAGCAAATCAATAACGCAGAGCCGACAATAAAACAAGGTTTTTATTCTTATGTTGATTTTCTATTTATGCAGAATTACTCCGTTGGTTATCGGTTTGATTATTATTCGGATGAATTTCGTGCCTTGAAATTAAACCGCAGCTATATAGGACAGTCTTTCTGGTTTACCTGGCGACCATCTGAGTTTTCATACTACCGTGTGAATTATGAAATAAAAGATTACAACCAGTATGAAAACATTATTGGAACAAATCATGTAATCTATGTACAGGGAGTTTTCATGCTCGGTGTGCATCCCCCGCACAGATATTAATCGGAGAAAAAAATGAAATCAACAAAACAGTCGCTACTAAAATCATTAAGTATCATTAGGACTTTCAGTATAAGCACGTTTCTACATATTTTACAAGAATTTAAAAAACTTTTAGTTTATTTCTCTATGATAACTTTTTCTGGTTTATTGTTTGCGGGATTGCCAAAATTGTATGTGGTAACCACAAGCGAAGACCTGGCGAGTATTGCCCGACAAATAGGAAAAGATAAAGTAGAAGTAGAAAGCCTCACAAACGGCAGCATGGATCTGCACTTTGTTCCTGCACAGCCTAATTTTATTGTTAAAGCCAATCGGGCTGATGTTTTTATCGAAGTCGGCCTCGATCTTGAGGTTGGCTGGTCACCACGGGTTCTGCAGCAGGCAAGAAACACCAATATACTGCCCGGTCAAAATGGGTATTGTGTGGCATTTCAGGGGGTCGATATTTTACTGCCACCTCAACAGGAAGTAAATCGATCTATGGGAGATTTGCATGTACAGGGAAATCCGCATTATTGGCCTGACCCCTTAAACGGTATAATCATCGCAAAAAATATCAGAGATACTCTAATAAGAGTCGATAGAGCAAATGATAAATATTATCAGGAGAACTATCAAAAATTTACCAGACAAATAAAGAATATTCTGGTTGCAAATCTGAAATTGCTTGCACCTCATAAAGGTGAAAAACTGATTTCATATCACCAGGAGTTCGATTATCTGGTCAATCGATACAAAATGAGTATCACAGACAATATCGAAGAAAAGCCAGGTGTACTCCCGAGCCCGGCCAGAATTCGCTACATGATAGATTATATTCGAAAAAATAAAATCAAGGTCGTGCTGGTTTCGCCCTGGTCGAACATAGCCATTGCCCGCCAGATCGCAAATGAAAGCGGAGCAAAGCTGCTGGTACTGCCGATACAGACAGGTGCCAGCGACGATACAGACAGCTATTTAAATATGCTCAAGGTGACAGGTAAACTGCTTGCTGAGGCGTTAAAAAAATAAAGTATGAAAACCAATGCTGCAGATTTCGAATTGCAAGATAGGCTACTCTCAGACAATTCTATTGCAGAATGTTAACCTGAGAATACAGAAAAAAGACTTCTGCCTGCTTACCGGGGCCAATGGCACAGGAAAAAGCTCCTTTGCCAAAACTATTCTTGGTGTAAATCTGCCTTTAACCGGTACCATTGAAAACTCATTTTCCAGAATGGCTTATGTTCCACAGAAATCGGTGCTTGATGAACAGTATCCCTTAACGTTACGGGCCCTTATTAAAGGTGCTGTCAAAAATAATATTTTCAATTTCAAAAAAAAATCTGAAGCTCTTGTCGATGAAGTTCTCGATAAAACATCTCTCAAGAATGCCCAACATCTCATCATTAGAGAAGCAAGCGGGGGCCAGCTGCAACGCGCCTTGATAGCAAGAGCACTGCTTTGCAATCCTGATTTTATTCTACTTGATGAACCTTTTTCAAATTTAGACCGGGATGGCCGCTCGAATATTGTTGAAGTACTGCATCAACTGAATGGCTTAAAAAATGTTACCATATTTATAATAGATCATGTTACCGCATTGCCTTTTGAAAACCTGCGCACATTTTTAATAGAGAAAAAAAAGATCGATGAACTCTGATTTTACTTTTTACTTAAGTAGATACTCATTTGAAATTCTCGCCTCGTTACCTTATTTCGCGGGGGTCTCACTGTTCGGCTTGTTTTTGATTTTACGTCGCTCATCTCTGTTTGGGGTTGTTCTCTCTCAATCTGCACAATTAAGTTTTCTGATTGGTGCGGCCTTACACTTTCAAACACACTCTGGAGCTTTCGATTTGATCAACCGAACCAGTTCACGCAATTTAAGTGTTGAATTGTTTCACCTTGACCTTTATGTACTGCCAATAAGTGTACTGTTTCTCTTGCCATTTTTATATCTATCGCGTAAAAGTCTGAAGAATGCTGAAAGCACATTGCTTGTTCTGTTTGTAATTCTAGCCGGCTCTATGCCTCTCGTTCATAAAATTCTAGGAGGCAATGACTCTACCCTACTCAAAGTTTATTTTTCTGAAATTTTATACACTCCCCCCGATATGTTTCTATTTTACTTACCGCATATTTTCTTAAGCTGTGTACTTCTCTTCATTTTTTACCCGGGTATTTTATTGAGCGGCTATGACCCAATACAGGCCAGACTTTCAGGATACTCAGTATCACGATATAATTACCTTTACTATTTTCTTACATTGATTATACTCTCTTCATCAATCAAAGTATTGGGAATCTATGTTTCGATAGCTGCAATGCTGGCACCTGCGATGGCAGCCCTGTCATTCACCCGCAGCATGCGCAGTACGATTATATTGACTATTTCATTTTCGCTTTTCCTTGCAATCGGCGGTTTTGCAACAGCTTTCATATTTGATAATTACCCCGCTGAACCGATTATAATTCTAGTCATTACCCTGGGCTCTTTTATTGTACGTTTTACAGTTATTTCAATTTCTAAGTTCAAGAATATCCAATCCCGGTTAGGATGACAGAAACGCTAAATGTCTGAGAAACTGCAAAAACTGAAAAAAGAAAAACAGACGGCAATTATAAATGCTGCAGTGCTTGAATTTTCGAAAGCAGGCTTCCAGAATGCGTCGACCAATGCTATTGTCAAACATGCTGAAATCTCAAAAGGATCTCTCTTTCAGTATTTTTCAGACAAGCGCGAACTTTACTTTTTTATTCTAGACTATTCATTAGATAGGAATTATGAATATGTAGCAGCTCATTTTGAGAAATTCAAAACTCATGACTTTCTAAGCCGTATTGAATTATACATTGATCTACAAATTGAATTTGCAATAAAGTTTCCGCATGAATTTCAGATTTTTCTGCACTCTCTTGTAGATGACACACATTCATTCAATGGTGACCTGATAAAGCATGTGCAAAAGCGGGCAGAGCAAAGAAATCTTGCAGAAGTTTTAATTGGCAAAGATGATACAAAAATGCTCTTTGAGAAAGAGAGAATATTTCAATTACTGCAATATTTCTTTAACGGGTTAAAATTTGAAGTCATGATTTCTAATGCACCGGACAGTGCTGATTTTCTCAAAAAACTTAAAATAGCTTCAAAAGATTTTTTTGAACTGCTCAGAAAAGGCATTTACCTGAAATAAGTTACTCTGATTCTTTCAAAGCTCTTAATACTTTATGCTTCATATATTCCGTTAAATTTTGTCGTGTTTTCTCATCTGCGACGATATCTTCTATTGCTCCATTCAGCATGAGTGATGCCATCCCATGCATTGCAGAAAAAACGAACATGGAAGAAACCTGGGCATCGGTTCCGGCTATCAGTTTTTGGTGCTGCATTGCAGAGATATGTTCGTGTAGAACTAAAAAAGAACTGTTCGCGCACTTTAAAACTTCTGGGTGGCTATGCATATCGAACACTTTCGGTCCGAACATGAATCTGTACAAGTCACTGTAATCTCTTGCAAATTGAAAATAGTTCTCTCCCATCTGGATAAATCTTTCTTCGAGTTTTTCGGTCTCATAAATAGGCGGCAGATCTTTTTGCAGATACTGTTTGAACAATTCAAAAGCATGGGTTGTCAATTCGGCCAGAATATGTTCTTTACTCTTAAAATGACGGTATGGAGCCGCATGTGAAACTGAAAGATTTCTAGCTACTTTACGAAGACTCAGATTGTATGGCCCTTCTTTACTCAATATCTTGAGACTTTCTGCAAGTACGGCCTCTCTTAAGTCATCGTTATTCGGTAACTCGGTTTTAATTTGCTTATTTTTCTTCATTCTCACTGTTACCCGCAGCTAACATAGCTGTAATATTATCGGGCGTGTAAAGCTCAAAGACAATACCATTGTACACATTTTTGTTGACAGTGTCAACTTTTATCGATACATTGTCTCCATGGAAAAACAAAATTCACTTGCTCACATAATTACCGGTCGGGCCCGATTCTTCTGGTTTCTGGGAATTGCCTTTGCAATATTCGGCTTTTTATCGTGGTTCAATGTTGCTAAAGAAGAAGATCCGAAACTCAAACCCAGATTTGGCACGGTTCAGGTCATTTATCCTGGGGCGAGCGCCAACGAAATGAACAATATCATCGTAAGGGAAATTGAAAAAGAACTGGCTTCTATCTCTGAAATCGAGCACATTGATGTTTCTATAAGATCTGAATTTGCTTTTTTTAGAATCGAATTAAAGGGTGACCTCACAAAAGATGCAGATATCTCCCGTGCCTGGGACGAAATTGACAGTTCCTTGAAGTTCGTCTCTTTAAATTTTCCCGAGGGGGCATTGCCACCAATACTAGACAAGAAAGCGATGGACCAGGAAGCAATATTGATCGCTTTAACCGGTCCCGATAAAGAACGCCATGCTACTTTACTTTCACTCGAAGAAGAACTGCTGAAATTAAAAAATGTAGCGAAGGTAACCCGTATTGCCGACGAGGGCCGACAAATCACAATAGCGATGAATCGAACCTCATTGGCTGCCAGTGGCCTTTCTCCTATGCAATTGACCGGACAATTGATGGCTGCCAATTCTCGTTTGGGCGGCGGCAGCATGGAAGAAAACGGCAGCAAAGTAATTCTGTATCCTGTAAATGGTTTTGAAACCATTAGTGAAATGCAGCAATTCCCGATTACTCTGCCTGGCGGCGGTTCTACTGCCCTTGCAAGGCTAGCGACAGTTTCTGAGACAGTAAAATTACCAGTTGATCAAGAAATGCGCTGGAACGGATTACCCGCCTCTGCATTAGGTATTGTCGCGCGCTCGAATATCGATCTGGTTCAATTCGGCGAAGAAGTTAACAAACTTATTGCTGAATACTCTGTCTTGTCAAATAAGAATGTCAAAATTGAGATCATAAATTCCCAACCAAAGTTTGTTGCAGACCGTCTTGCAGAACTGGCTTTTTCGCTTCTGCAAAGCATGGTAATTCTTGGGGTCATGATGCTCATTTTCATGGGTTTGCGCGTTGGTCTTCTGGTAACGCTTATGCTTCCTTTGATAAGTCTAATTGTACTTGCAATGAATGTTATAGGCGGAGGGATCTTACACCAGATATCAATTGCCGCGTTTGTAATGTCTCTTGGTCTGTTGATTGATAATATTATTGTAATTGCTGAAAGTGTACAGGAAAAACTCGACAGCGGAGTACCTGCTTTACAGGCAGCGACGAATACCGTTGCAATATTTTCAAAACCACTCCTGAGCAGCACACTGACGACGATTGCTTCTTTTCTTCCTATGGCTTTGGCCAAAGGTAGTACATCTGAATTCACCTTTTCCATTCCTGCGATTGCAATTCTGGCTTTATCAATCAGCTGGCTGGCAGCAGTTTTTCTTACACCAACTTTTGCTGCGTTCTGGCTAAAACCAGGAGCTACCTCGAACTGGTTTTCGGTTAATCCTTTAGCTGATTCAATAAGCAATATTGTATTGAATCAACCACGAAAGATAGTTTTTGGTATCGTGTTGCTGATTGGTGTGGCAATCTTCTCTGCAACTGTTGTACCACAGAAATTTTTTCCTTCGGCAGACAGAAATCAGCTGGTGGTCGAAATTGCTTATCCTGAAGGTACCAGTATTTCTCAGTCTCGAGAAGCGGTAAAGGAGCTCGAAAGAGGGTTACAGGATTTTTCACCTGTAAAATCAATAGCCTCTTTTATCGGTCGTAGTACACCCCGATTTTATTACAACCTGAACCAGAAGCCAAATGCCTCGCACCTGGCCCAACTACTTGTATTTTCCCGAACAAGTAGTGACCATGCAGCAATTCGAAAAAAAATATCTGAAATACAACTATCACAGAAACCGAGAGTCATTGTCAGGTCCCTGGAACAAGGACCACCATTGACTGCTCCTTTTGAGTTGAGACTTATTGGTGAAGGTGACCTTCTCGCATCTGCAGAAAACATTATGCAAGGTATTCAGAATGTACCCGGTATTATTGAGCTTCGACATGATGCTGAAGGCCTGCAAAAAGAATTAAGAATAAAGCCGAATGACTCTCTGCTGTCTAATTTTGGCTTCAGCAGATTTGATCTGGCATTAGCAACCCTGCAGACTGCACGTGGCAGCCAGGCAGGAATTTTTCGTACAGTGAAAGAAAATCTACCAATCAAAATGACCTATCCCGGAATTGAGAAAGTAAACGTCAGTGCATTATCTGCCGGTGTTGTGGGACAATCGCCCGACAGAGCAATTCGTATTGCAGAGGCTTCGACTTTCGACAGTCGTACTGTCACATCTGTTTTACATAGAAGAGATAGAGAACCAGTTATTCGAATTCTGGCAGATTTTGAGCCGGGCATTCCAAGTGCAAAACTTTTATCTGTTGCACAAGATTATATTTCTCAAAACCCTTTACCAAAAGGAGTTCGCTATGAAATTGGGGGGGAGGTCGGTGAATCACTCAAAGCAAATGCAGCAATTGCAGCTGCTATGCCTTTGGCGATGATTTTGTTGATCTCTATTTTAATTTTTGAATTCAATTCTATTCGAAGCACTTTGATCATTCTCACAAGTGTGCCAACTGCAGCATTGGGAATCATGCCCGGGCTCGCAATCAGTCAAAAACCTTTCGGGTTTTTGGCTATGCTGGCTCTATTTGCTCTGATAGGCATTGTCGTGAACAATGGAATTCTCTTAATTGATCGATTTAAATCTGCACAGGCAGAGGGTCATCCGCCTGAAAAAGCAATCTCTCTGGGTATTTCTGAACGCTTGAGACCGATACTTCTGACAAGCGGTTCGACAATTCTGGGAATGGTGCCTTTAACACTGACCTCTTCAACATTATGGCCCCCCTTTGCCTGGGCTATGATTTCTGGTCTGGCAATTTCAACTCTGTTTACTTTGTTCATTGTACCATTGTTATATCTGAAAATGCCCGGCAAAAAAAGTTCAAAAATTATTCTGGCCAGTATCGTGTTTCTCACCAGCACCGGAGTCTTTGCCGAGAGTGCAATACAAAATGAAACTATTACGATAGAACAGATTCTTTCAGAAGCACATAATGCTGCAAATGTTAAAGCCTCCCTTTTTCGTGCTGAAAAAGCAGGTAGTGCAAAGTACAATGAAATCTTGCGCACGTGGGGTCCTCAGGTTACAGCAGGTGCAGAATATATTTTCAGAGACCGGGATTTTTTTCTACAGACACCATTAGGCAGTTTTCCGTATGGGGTTCGCAATTATCCTCAGGCTGGGGTTGAAATAAGGCAGACTTTATGGAGTACCCGATCTCTGTTCGGTTCCATTCCCTCTGCCAGTAATCAGGAAACAGCTGCCAGGTTTGCCGCACAATGGGATCTCTCTGCAAATCAATTCATGGCAATTGACCGATACTGTGACTGTCTACAACTGAGCATTCAAGAAAAAATTGCGAGCGAGAGAATTGAAAACCTGCAATCTCTGCGCAATGAGCTATATAGACTCAACCGAAGTGGAAGAAGCCGGGAAATTGAAATTTCGAGACTGACAATGAATTTATCTCAGGCAAGCAACAGTCTTGATAATCTGGTTGACGGTAAACTTATCTGTGAGCAGGATCTCGGTCGCCTCACCGGCTCCAGTGTATCCAGGCGGCCTGTTGCAGTTGTAAATACGAGTGTATATCTTATGGAAGATTTACCAGACGATTCTAATCGCGCTGATATTCTTGCTCTTGAGCATGAAGTAAAGGCATTAAAGGCAGATAGAGACACGATTCTGGCAGAATCTCTGCCTGAAATATCAGCTTCAGCTGCTTACAATCATTTTGGCGCAAATCAATTTACACCTGATTCCTGGTTTTCTGCCAATATCGCTGCCCGCTGGCGAATTCTCGACGGAGGAACGCAAATTACCCGGACGATGATTAAAGATGATGAACTGCAAGAGAAAATTCAATTACTGGAAAATGCCCGCCAGATGATATTGATTCAACAGAAAGAAGCACGCCTCAATTTTGCAACAACATTAAATCATATTGAGAAAATACAAAATGAAATTGATAAAGTAGAAGCGCAGCTGCGACGAGAAAGGGCGAGAGTTTCTCAAGGTCGCGTACCTGCTGCAGAATTACTGCAAACCTATGATATCTATTGGCAACGCCGAGAAGCACTCGCAATTGCAGAAGTTAATCGAATTCGCTTTTACTGGCAAACTAAATTTGTTTACGGACAAATGGATACGAACAATAAATAATGACCATCTGGTCATTATTTATTGACACACTGTTGCGATTTTGACTGCTGGATCAGGAGAGAGAATGAAAACTATGAAAGCAACTTTCCTGGCATTCCTTTTGTTTATTCCTCTGTCTGCTCAAAGCAATTCAGAGAATCAGAATGCGAGTGAAATTATTCGTATAGCTGAAGAAAAACAAAGAGGAGATACAGCGATTACAAAAATTGCTGTAAAAATAGAAAGGCCTCGATTTACAAGTTCAATTCTACTGGAAAGCTGGGATGCTCGAATTGGTAAAAAATCATTTATCAGAATTCTCGAACCGGAGAAAGATCGTGGGGTCACATTCCTGAAAATGGAAAATAACCTGTGGAACTTTATCCCGAAAATCGGACGTGAAATTCGTATTGAAGGTTCCATGCTGCAAGACTCCTGGATGGGTTCTGACTTCAGCAATGATGACCTTGTACGTTCCAGCTCTCTCTTTACCGACTATACCCATAAATATCTGAAACTCAAAAATGACAACCATGTGATTGAATTAACTCCAAAACC
>JAGRNJ010000007.1:67288-88327 GCA_020440825.1 Leptospiraceae bacterium
AATCGAATGGCAACGGGTAGTATACACCGTAAGACAGAAAGATTATATGCCGGTTCAACAGGATTTTTTTGATCATAAAAACCGACTGCGCAAGAGAATGGAGTTCTCAGATTATGAAGTCAAGAGCGGCCGTCTGATCCCGACAAAAATGCGCATGATGACTATAGAGAATAACAAAGTAAAATCTCAAACATCTATGCTTATACTCGAAGCTTCTTATAATGTTACAATTCCAAGTTCAATTTTCAGTAAAGCAAACTTAAGACGCTGACAATATGCTTAAATTTGCTTATCGAAATTTACGTCGTAACTCTCGCCGCTCTTATATTACCCTTGTATCCATTATATTTGCGGCAATGCTGATTAACTTTTTCAGATTTCTGGCCTATGGTATTCATCAGGAAAACATCCGTCAGGCAGTTTCTTTAACGACAGGTTTTGTTCAAGTAGCGGCATTTGGCTGGGCAGAAAACCGTCCATTGCAAAGGGCGCTGGATGTAAATTCACAATTGCTTGAAAAAATTCAAGTTCAGGGTGTCAAAATGATTTCACCTCGCATTGAAACAGGAGCCCTGCTGTCTTTCAAAACTAATTCAAGATTTGTAAGAGTACTTGCCGCAGACCCTGAAAAAGAACGCGAAGTAACGAATCTTGAGAATACAATATCGAATGGTAGAATATTCTCGTCTACTGTTAAGCAAGAAACTAAGCAACCCAATATTTATGAAATGGTTGCAGGTGAACGTCTTGCTCGACGACTGGGTCTGCAAATTGGTGATACTGGTGCCCTGTCTGGAGGGCAATTTGACGGCAGTGTCGGTGCAATACTTGTTAAGTTAACAGGTACATTAAAAAGTAACCAACAGCAGATAGATGACACACTCATCTGGGTTTCCCTGCCTGCAGGCGAAGAACTGTTTAATCCCTCGATCGGTACAGATTCCGAGACAACTCGTTATACATCTCTGGCTTTGGGGCTGCAAGATATAAATAAGTCGCCTGAAATTATTACAAAGTTGAGAGAATATATTCCAACGCCGTTCGATGAGTCTGTATCTGATTCATCTGACTCGCAAATTTTTGATCCTGAAGTTTTAGACTGGACACAACTCAACCCGGGTCTTGAACAGTACCTTAAACTGGATAACGTTGGCAATGAGATCAGCAATGCATTCCTGATTCTAATCATGGCTTTTGGCGTTCTGACAACCCTGGAAATATCGATTCATGAGCGAACGCGTGAGTTTGGCATCATGTTGGCGATCGGTACTCCGCACTCATTTCTTGTATCCATTTTGATAATTGAAACCCTGCTCTTGCTGGGGGTTGGCTCAGTTATCGGCTCATCATTGGGAGCAGCTGCGTCATACTATCTTGAAGTTAACCCGATCGAATTAACTGGTGAGCTGGCAGACTCAATGATTGCTTTTGGCTCATTGCCGCTGATTCGGGCAAAAGTAGTTTTCTCTGAATTGGGCATCGGGCTTGCAACACTTCTTATTCCTTCGTTTTTGATGGCCCTACTGGGAATTCGAAAGGTAACCAGACTGGAACCAATTCAAGTGATTTCAACATTGTAGAGAATTATGAAAATGATAACGCAAATGGCCTGGAGAAATTTATGGAGACAGAAACGTCGTACCACACTGGTCATGACCAGTGCAGCAGCCGGCATTCTTGGGATGATCATGTATATGGGCTTTCTCAACGGCTTAAAGTCTATGATGATCGAAGGTTCCATAGAATCTGGTCTGGGTTTTGTGCAGATAAGACCCGACGATTATATTGAAAAAAGGCAAAGCGGATTGACCCTGCCCAATGCAGATCAAATTATTAAAAGCTTACAAACACTGCAAAAATCTTCCTCACTAACTTTTCACTTTTCTGAACGAACTGAGAAAGAAGGTATGGTTCGACTCGGAGGTACCATGCGCGGGGTAAATTTTCTGGGAATTAACCCTGAGACAGAAAAAAATGTCAGTTCCTTTGATCGCTGGTTGGTTGAAGGTGAATATCTAAAAGAAAACAAATCCCAGGATCAAAATTCTTTCAGAATGATTCCGATTATGATGGGAAAAGCTCTGGCAAGAAAATTTGAAGTCGAGGTTGCAGATTTTGTGATTATTTCGATGGGCTCTGACAATGGCAACGTTTCCTACAAGACCCAAATAGTCGGAGTCTATGAAGCAATCTCTGATGGTATAGACCTTTCAACTGTTTTGCTGCTGCGCAGCGACCTGCTCTCTATCTTGAAATTACCCGACAATCAGCATTCGCCTGAATATATTACTCTCTCTACAGAAAATCTGGGCGATACAGAGCATCTCAAAACATTGATCAGCGAAACATTGTCATCAGTTCAAAATATAAAGGCAGCCACGTATAAAGAATTACAGCCTGAGATTGTTCGTTTGCTGGAGTTCTCTGATCAGTTCAAATCAATTTTTTATCTGATAATCATGACGGGTTTTGCACTTACTTTATTGAACTCAATTTTGATGAGTGTTCTGGAGCGTACCCGGGAAATTGGAATTTTGAGAGCAATTGGTACCCGCGGAAAGGCAATTTCTTTAACTTTGATTTTTGAATCTGTTCTGACTGGAATGCTGGGCTGTGCTGCCGGGGTCTTTTTCGGTGGTCTTCTTATACTCTGGTTACATCATTCCGGTCTATCTTTGGTAGCGTTTGCCCGAGGTATGGAAATGATGGGCAAAGCCGGCAGCGTATTGTATCCATGGCTATCGGCTTTTGATATTTTTATCTGTTTTTTTATTACGTTAAGTGTAAGTTTCATCGCAGTGCTCTATCCTGTTCGTTCAGCATTGAAGCTGACACCCATAAAAGCTATTTACGACCGTTAGGGAGTTTGAGAATGAGTCAAATTGAAGTCAAAAATCTCAGTAAATTTTTCTACCAGGCAGAATATGAAATTAAAGCTCTGGATAATGTAACTATCAATATCGAAAAAGCCGAATTTACTGCCCTGGTTGGCCCTTCAGGATCAGGCAAAACTACCCTTCTCAATGCCATTGGCGCACTTGATAAACCTACCTCCGGTGAAATTACGATCAATGGGACAAAATTATCAGAATTAAATAAAAACCAGATATCAGATTACAGACTGCATCATATTGGCTTTGTATTTCAGGCCTACAATCTGATACCGGTTTTAACTGCCTTTGAAAATGTTGAGTATGTATTGCAGCTCCAGAAATTCAATAAAACAGACAGAAGAAATAAGGTTGATTCATTATTCAAAGAAATAGGTCTTGAAAACCTGAGTGACAGATTTCCGCGAGAATTATCTGGTGGACAGCAGCAGAGAGTAGCGGTTGCACGAGCATTGATTGCACAACCAGATGTAGTACTGGCAGATGAGCCGACTGCTAATCTCGATTCTGAAAATTCAGAAAAACTGCTCTCACTAATGGAACAGCTTTGCGAGCAAAAGGGCATTACCTTTCTCTTCAGCACGCATGACGAGAGGGTCATGCGTCGCGCAAAAAGATTAATAAAACTTCAAGACGGGAAAATTGTTTAAGGGATTCACTTTGCGCCTTACTGAAAAACAAGACATTTTTTGGCGAGACATTTTCAGTTGATAAATTTTAAACCATGACTTCTGTGAAACGGCTTTGCACACTTGCTCTACTGATATGTTTAAACTCACTGCTGGCACAGGATCTGGATAACCCATTCGGTGAACCAGACTTTAAAATTCAAAAAGAAAAAAATTTTTCAACGTTCGGGTTCATCCGCCCCACATTCAGAATAACCAATAATTCTTCGCCAAATGCTGCCAGCGATTATCTGGTTTCGGGATTAGCAACTCTGAGGCTTGGCTCTCGCTGGGAAAATGAAAAATGGCATCTTGAAGGTTCCTGGACCGGCGACGCTGTCTCAACAAATGACATGAATTCGCAACAAAACAAGCTCACCTGGTCTGGTACTGCGGCTAATCGATTCATGCATCTTGAATCTGAAAAAAGCCTGGAATCTGTTCTTCTCAAACAGAGAGTACATAGACTGTATGCCCGATACGCTGCTCCCAAATGGGCGGTAAGCGTTGGGCGACTTCCCGTAAGCTGGGGTGAGGGCCGTTTCTTGAATCCGTTGAATCTGATTACACCGATTGATCCCTTTTTGCTGGATATGGAAGACTTACCAGGAGCCGATCTGGTAATGCTGGAATGGTTTCCCCGGCCGCTCGATTCATTTACGCTGGTCATGGTACCCACGCGAACGCGTGACAATAATCGAATTGATAAAATCAAACTCATCGATAGTACATTCATGGCAAAATACCAGAAACATATTCTCGATTCAGATATTTCGGTTTTATTTGGCCGTCATGCCCGTTCCTGGACCTCAGCTTTTGAGGGAGTATTCGACCTTGATGGAACATCATTGAGAGGCGGGTACCTGCTTAGAATGGATGACCCTCGTGCTTCGAGCATTATCTCTGCACCTGCTCCGCAGCAGTTAACCCATAATCTACTTGTCGGAACATCACATTCTTTTTATGGAAAATACAGAGCAAGTGCCGAAATCTTTTTTACCAGCAGAGCTTGCGACAAACAATGTCAGAATTTAGCCGGTTATGAAGCATTCGTAAATGCTTCTTTGGCACCTGGGCTAAATAATGATATATCGTTTTACGCCACGACAGGTCGTATTCTTATTCGAAATCCGGTTTTATTGCAAATGTCATTCGGCATGAATATTCTGGTAAACTGGAGCATTGACTCTGTCTACCTGATCGATATTCAATCTCAGAGTATGTCAATCATTGGCTTTTCAAATTACAGCATCTCAGAAGACCTTGATTTTATTCTTGGTGTTTGGGGTTTTCCTTTCCCTGGTTCTGAGAATGCAGATTTTCCCGGGCGCCGTCTGGAGGGATTCTGCTATATGAGAAAATTCTTCTAAAAATGGCCCCTTATCGTAAATAAATATATTTTGACATTGAATGAAATATTCATCTAGAATGCCGATTGCCTTTATTGGTCATGGTGCACCAACCACTATTCTGACAGATGAAAAATATACTCAGGAGCTAAGGGAGTTTGCTTCGAAAATTAAAACGCCTAAAGCAATTCTAATGATAAGTGCCCATTGGGTTACAGAAGAATTAAAAGTCTCCAGTGCAAGAACGCCGCAGACAATTTATGATTTTTTTGGTTTTCCCCCTGAGCTTTATAAAATGCAATACAATGCCCCGGGTGCACCTGAACTCGCTGCGCAAGTGAAACAATTATTGAACGCGAAAACCGATCCTGACCAGGGTCTTGATCACGGAGTTTGGTGTGTACTGAAGGCAATGTACCCAGAAGCCAGTATTCCCGTTACTCAATTGTCTCTTTCTGCATATGCAACCCCAGAAGAACATTTTGCGATTGCCCGACAACTTGACAGCTTAAGAGATTCGGGCATTCTTATACTGGGAAGTGGCAACATTGTTCACAATCTTTCTGTTTTTCGTCGTGCCAATGTTCAATACAACTCACTCCTGCCTTCTGAAGCAAGTACCTTTGATGATTCCATTGTATCTTTACTGTTGACAAATCGTTTTAAAGATATTGTTCACTATGAGGATTTACCGGGTAATGAATTTTCAGTTCCCACTCCCGAACATTTCTGGCCATTGATCTACATTGCAGCATTGGCCAATTCTCAAGACACACTCGAAATTATTCGAACAGGCAGCCAGTACGGAGGGATTTCCATGACATCCCTGGCCTTTATGCCAGAAGAACGGTCGCAATGAAAAATAATCCCGAAGTTGTGGTCATTGGCGCCGGCTTCGCAGGTATCTCAGCTGCACTGTATCTGCAGCGTGCGAAGTTTAATGTAACTCTTCTCGAATCACATTATCGCCCGGGGGGCTGTGCTTCTTTTTACAAACGTGGCAGATTCAGATTTGATACAGGGGCGACCACCTTGAGCGGTATGCAGCCCGGGCGTCCGGTTCGGGAATTGCTCGAAATGGCTGAACTGAGCCCCAGAATGTTCGACGCAGATCCTGGAATAACAGTTCATCTGCAGGGAAAAGTGATACGGTTGGGCAAATATTTTGAAAATACATTAGCTGAACTTAAGAATGCTTTTCCAGAAATACACTCCGCGAAATTCTGGCAAAAGCTTTTCAATATTGATCGCGACGCATTCAAAATTCTGAAACTTTTGCCGGCCCCGCCAGCCTCTTTACGAGAAGCCATTTCTTTTATTCCGTCATTATCTTTCAAAGCCTTGCAGCTGGCTGTTAAAATGCTTTTACCAGCTCGATTTGCCCTTTCAAAACAACAGAGAGAATCAAAAGTTTTTCTTCAATTTTTAGACCAGCTCACGATTATCAGCCTGCAGAACTATTTTAGTTCATCACCCTGGCTCTCTGCAGCTTTGGGAGTCATTTATCCACATGATATGATGATTCCAGAAGGAGGGCCTGGTTACCTTGCCGAACAGTTACTCGAAGTTTTTGAGCGTCGTGGGGGTAAACTCAAGTACAAAACCCAGGTCTCTCAAATTCAAAAATCAGAATCTGGATTTACTGTACTTTCCCAGAAGGGTGAGCATTTCTCTGCAGAACAAATTGTAATTACCGCACCTGTCTGGAACGCAAAAGATTTTTTCGACCTTGATCGTGATAATTTCTCTAAAACAATTTTTAAAAAGTTGAACAGGTATGCCAATAAGTTCAAGCCATACTGGGGAGCATTTACATTCAATTTTGCAGCTACGGGTAAATTTCCAACTGGCTGTTATCATCAAGTTCATACAGATAATACTCTTTCTTTCGGCGGAGACTCAATTTTCATCACATTTTCGCATCCTGAAGACAAGATGAAAGCACCGGAAGGTACACGAACTGTCACAATATCTACTCATACAGAACTGGAAAACTGGACAAATATTTCAGAAGAGGAAACTCTTTACCGTCGCCAGTTATTGGCAAACCAGATCAAAATTCTGTTCATGAAGCATTTTCCTGAAACTCAATTTCTGAAATTTGAGCATAATGCAACACCACAGACTTTTCTGAATTTTACTAATCGTTATAAGGGCAGTGTTGGCGGCATACCACATAGGGCATTTGAATTTCATAGAATGCCATCGTCCGTTCTGCATAAAAGCGGTATCTACCTTGCTGGAGATACCGCTTTTCCTGGTCAGGGAATTGTCTCTGTTATACATTCGGGAAAACGAGCCGCTGATCTAATCTGCAAGAGTATGAAATCAAGATAAAAGTTATTTTTTCTTTTCTTTTTTCTCAGAGTTATCTTTCATGTTTTCCTTTTTATCTTCTACAGGCTTAGATTCTGCGACAAAATTTGTCATAGCAATTGGTGCAAGCTGTACCTCAAGTCTTGTGTCTGGAAATATTTCCCGTATCTTAAGTTTAACCTGCTTCAAAGATTCTGAATTGAAGTTGTTCAAAACGATAAATACCGCTTTTACTTTTACAGTATCACGTCGACGAATAATGTTTAATTGCAGTATTTCTGAAGTTTCACTGGTATTCTCAATTATATCTCGTACTGCCCGATCTTGTCTGTTGGTCTGATAACTCTGGTATGTAAAATAAGAAACAGGCAAGGCTATCAGAAATAACAAGAGAGAAGAGAGCAGTACATTCTGTAATGCCCGGCCCTTTACTTCTTTTTCATCTTCATGCACAGGATGCACCCTGGTACGCCAGAAAACAATACTGGCAGCAAGTGAAATACCGATCAGGTTGATTGAATAGAGCAAGGTAGCCCCTAATGCAAATCGAACTTCTCCCTGTCCGATAGAAATACCTACAGTACATAACGGAGGCATCAAGGCCACTGCAATGGCCACCCCTGAAATCGAACTGGAAATATTGGGATTCACATAAGCATAAGCTCCTACCAGCCCAGAAGCTATCGCAATCAGAATATCGAATAAAGTCGGGTTTACTCTGGCCATCATTTCTGGGTTAAACTCAACCCCCGGTAAAAGAAATGAAATCAGTGAAGAGACAACCAGAACCAGCATTGAGCCCAGAAGCAGAGTTCTCAATGACTGCCATAATAATGTGCGGTCACCCCAGATTATGGACAGTGAAAAACCTAAAATCGGCATCATCAAGGGAGCAATCAACATCGCGCCGATAATCACAGCGGTAGAACCTGCCAGCAGACCAAATGTTGCAATCAAGCAGGAACCCACAAGCAAAGTTAAAAACTCTTTATTTAAACGGGCTGCTTTTTCGATTGAAGAATAAGTATTGAGATTGGTCTGCTCGGTTTCTTTTACCTCAGTATAATTTTCATAAACCCTCTTAATTCTCGAAACAAAGCCAAGTTCTGGTTCGGTTTCTTTTTGTTGTTTATAATTTTTCCGAAAGAATGACCAGAATCCAGGATTACTGGCTGCAGGGGTTTTTTCTGTATCATCAGATTTTGCCGCTTTCTTGGCCTTTTCTTTCTCCCGTTTTAAGCCTTCGGGATTCATTACATCGTCTTCTGTCTTTTTCTTTACAAACATAATCAGCAATCATAATATAGAACAAATTCATAGGGATGCGGCCGTTGGTTTACAATTTGTTCTACTTCTGTCCTTTTAAATTGAATATAGTTGTCGATAAAATCCTGATCAAAGACATCCCCTTTACGCAACCATTCATTGTCTGCCTCAAGAGCATCGATTACTTTGGTTAAGTTGGCAGGAACAGACTTAATCTTTTTCTTTACTTCTTCGGGGGCTTCATATAAATTAAAATCACACGGCTCTCCCGGGTTTATTTTTCTCTGTATACCATCTAAGCCTGCCATAATCATTGCTGCAAATGCTGTATACACATTGGCCGTTGCATCTGGTGTTCTAAATTCGATTCGCCGGGATTTTGGCGAATTAGAAACGGCAATCGGTATGCGAATAGAAGCAGATCTGTTTCGCGCTGAATAAACCAGATTGACTGGGGCTTCAAAACCAGGAACCAGTCGTTTGTAGCTATTGGTAGTAGGATTCGTAAAAGCCAATAAAGCAGGACCATGTTCGATAATACCGCCTGTATAGTGTAGAGCCATTTCTGAAAGGCCGGCATAACGTTCTCCGGCGAACAGGTTCTCTGTCCCTTTCCATAATGACTGGTGAGTGTGCATGCCGCTGCCGTTGTCGCCGAAAATTGGCTTTGGCATAAAGGTAGCGCTCAAACCAGCTCTGCGTGCAACATTCTTAACAACATACTTATAGAGCTGCATTTTATCGGCCATTCTTAGAGCTTCATCGAGAACCAGGTTTATCTCTTGCTGACCGGCATTTGCAACTTCGTGATGGTGCTTTTCTGTAGCTACCCCCATGTGTTCAAGCAGGTGAAGCATTTCACTGCGCAGGTCTTGAAAAGTATCATTAGGTGGCAGCGGAAAGTACCCCTCTTTTTTTCGAATTTTGTACCCGAGATTCGGATTCTCATCCCGACCAGAGTTCCAGGCGGCTTCATCGGAATCTAGAAAATAAAAACCATTATTCATCGATTGATCAAAGCGCACGTCATTAAAAATAAAGAATTCAGCCTCGGGCCCAAAGTAGGCAATGTCGGCAATACCTGTAGATTTCATATACTGTATTGCTTTTCGCAAAATCTGGCGGGGAGATCGCGAGTAGGGATTTCCATCCGGCTCAAATAAATCGGCTACCACCGCAATGGTTTTGTGTTGAAAGAACGGATCAATATACGCTGCGCTGTAGTCCAGTCGAGCCAGCATATCTGATTCATGAATGGTTTTCCAGCCTCGAATTGATGAGCCGTCAAAACCAATGCCAAATTCAAATGATTCTAAACTTATCGCATGCAAGGGAACTGTAAAGTGCTGCATTGTGCCAAGTATATCTGTGAAACGTACATCAACAAACTGTACTGCCTCTTCTTTGGCTCTTTTCAATAAATCTTCTGCAGAATCTGCATACATAAATTTCTCCCGGTAAAAATACGACAAAGTAACGTCTTTGGTCAAAGACGCAACTCTTAAATGTTTATTTGTAATCCATTATAGATGCGAATGACTCTGGTTTCAAACTTGCCCCGCCTACCAGAACACCGTCAATATGTTCCTGCTGCATAAGCTCGGTGATGTTTTCTCCTTTTACGGAACCGCCATATAGAATACGCATTTCATCAGCAACCTTTTCATTGAACAGACGCGAAATGGTTTTTCGAATAATCTGATGCACATGATTCGCATCTTCAGGAGTAGCATTCTTTCCTGTACCGATAGCCCAGATAGGTTCATAGGCTATATACATATTTTTCAAATTCTTGAGAGCGATGCGGGCCAAAGCACTTTCAAGCTGGTCAACGACCACCATCTCAGTAATGGTCTGCTCTCGCTCTTCAAGAGATTCACCGACACACAGCATCACTTTCAGGCCATCTTGTAAGGCGCGGTGTACCTTTCGGTTTACTGTTTCATAATTTTCTTTAAAATAATGTCTTCTCTCAGAATGACCCACCAGAACATGAGAACATCCGGAATCTTTCAATTGCAGGGCAGATATTTCACCGGTAAAGGCTCCCGATTCTTCATAATGCAGGTTTTGTCCGCCGAGCGAAATCGTTGTGCCCGTAATAATTTCATGAACATCTGATATCGTCAAAAAACCGGGAAAAACAATAAACTCCCGATCAACTCTGCTGTCGGCAATTTGTGCAATACTCGCTGCGAGTTTCTTTGCATCATCACGGTTCAAGTTCATTTTCCAGTTGGCTGCAATCACCGGTATTCTGTTCATTTCATTTCCTCAGTAAATGTTCGGTATTTCAAATGATCGTCATCAATTCTGGCTTTCAAATCATCTGCAGTCACTGTTGCAGTGCCCAACCTGCCGACAACCACCCCGCCTGCGATGTTGGCCAGCAATGCAGCCACTAGTGCTGAGGTTCCAGATGCAATCAATGCGGTGTAGACTGAAATCACGGTATCGCCGGCCCCGGTTACGTCAAAGACTTCCCTGGCAACAGTCGGGATAGTATGGCAAGTTACAGTGTCAGAATCAGGATTTGTTTCAAACAAAATCATTCCCTTCGCCGAGCGTGTCAGTAACAATATTTTTAATTGAAGCTCTTTGAGAATTTTAAGACCAATCTGAACAGCATCTTTGTCTTCATCGGGAAACTGCATGCCGATGCCGTCACTGGCTTCTTTTTCATTGGGAGTCATGACCCCCGCATTTTTATAATGCTTAAAATGACGAACCTGGGGATCTACTGCCACAAATACGTTATGCCGCTGGCATATTTCAATAATACCCGTAATGACCCGTTGCGTTAACATTCCTTTGTCATAATCAGACAGTATAACAGACTTATAGGTGGGTATGACTTTTTCAAGTTCTGACAATATTTTTTCTTCGAGTTCTTTTTTAACCGGCTTGGCATATTCCCGGTCTACCCTTAAGAGTTGCTGGTTTCTCGCAATAATTCGGGTCTTAATAGTAGTAGGACGGTCATCCGCCTGCCATAAATGAATGCTTTCTGCATTTTTGGCACGCGCTGCATCAGCCATTGCCCGGCCATTTTCATCATTCCCGGTAACCCCGGCGATACCACACTTTACCTGCAGATCAAACAGGTTATGCACTACATTGAAAGCCCCACCCGGAGTTCTTTCTTCTTTTTCCATCAGTACGACCGGTACGGGAGCTTCGGGAGAAACCCGCAGGGCATCGCCACGGATGTATTCATCCCACATAAGATCACCAATTACCAGAACCTGGCTGTCAGGTAATGACTCGAGGGCAGAGTGGCAGTCTAATTCAAGTTTACGAGAATCCTGGTTTGCCATATTGTATTGTGAAACACTGTGAGATTTTTAATCTGTATACAGCGTTTCTAATACCCTAATCAAGAGTTGAGTGATGCTGCAAAATAAAAAAACGTTATTTTCCCGAACCCGAATGTAAAAGGCCCCATTGGTATGGAATACCTGCCTTGCGATAAATAAAATGCAACAGCCATGCCGGGCCAATCATTAAAAATTGAACATCTCTGAAGAAAGAAGGTTTTTTACCTTCTATCTCATGACCAATGAACTGGCCTATCCAGGCTAATACGAAAGCAACTATCGCAATAAGCCATAACGGCGTCGCAACATGAGCTGAGAGTAAATGACAGCTGTATAAAAAGAATCCTGAAATGACAGTCATACCAAGAGCAAGAGAAAGGGAGAGCATGGCATAGTATAAAATAGAAAGAAATGCAACAATTGTAGCGACATTGATCCAGGGGCCGGCAACAGCCGGAAACGGAATGCTCCATAAAAGAGCAATTACAGTCCATAAGATAATCGGTACACAAATCCAGTGAATAAGTTTATTCTTCGGATTTCGGTGACTCATTGAGTATTCATCAAGCCAGCTTTGTATATCACGCATTTTTTTACCTCTTATGCTTATAATGCTCTTAGCGAAGCAGAAGTGTCAATAAAATAAATTTCAATGTTTTTGTATTTGGCGTAATCGTTGCCATGCGCCTGGGCAAAAAAGTGTGTCTCTCGTATTTACTCGATAAACCTTTCTTTATCCGGTTCCTTAAAAAGAAAAACCCAGGGTAAGCTTGGCATCGGTCGAAAAAATCGAGGGTTCATCATAATAGGCATAGGCACTCGTCGTCAAACCCAGATGAAAATTTGATGTGAGTAAATATCGGGATGCCAATCGAAATGCGGCTGCCGGGTTGCCTTTGCTGTTGATCGCAGTTAAATCTGTGTCGATAAAATAGTACCCTGCCCCTGCCATTGCCGCAAACTGCCATCGATTCGCAGAAAAGGTGTATCCGCCATATACAATCGATTGCATGATATTGAATTTCGCTGAGTCAGGCAAAATTTTCGTTAAGCGATATTCTGCATCAATTCCCAGCTGCAGCCAGGGAAGAACTGCATACCCTGCATAAAAATTGCCGGCCATCCATTCTTTGGTTTTATCGGCAATTTCACCGAGAGAGACACCCATACCTGCACCCAATTCAAGAGTGATTGTCTTGTTTTTCCAGTGAACAGTATTGTCTTCCCGGTTAATTGGCATTTTTTTATCTTCTTCGGGTTTTGACTCTGGCAGTGAACCTGCCTTAGTCGTCAACTGCTCCTGTGCAATGCGGGTCAACTCTGCAACAATATTGTCTGCAACCCGATCTACCGCCCCAAACAGACTGTCATCTACCGCATTGCGGGTGACGGGCAACACAATCAGAGAATCACTCAGTTCGGTAAAAATAAATGGCTCAATCAACAGCTGGTTCTGCTCTGCGTCAAATGTGAAATGTCCCAGAATAAGAATATCAGTCTTACTCTGGGCTGCAATAGACTGCCAGTCAGATTTTTCGAGCTCGGGTTTGGCCAGCCTGGCCAACTTTGCATATTGTAGAGGTATCTGTCCATCGGCCGATATATATTCGAACTTCTTTTTCAAAGACGAATCAATTGCCCGGGCCAGTGACTTGGGCATATAACCAAAATTGCCGGTGCCCGAACGGTCTTCAAATTCGAGAATAGCGATTTTTGCCAGATCACTCTGTTTTTGCTGTGCGAAAAGTGATACACTAAAAAGTAAAAAAAAGCTGACAGATTTTAATAGAGTAATAATGGCGGATGGACGTTTACGCATCAGTTAGATACTCCAAGACTATCTTCACTAAGCCATTTTACAATTACAGCTGCACGTCAAGCCCTTTCAGGAAAAGATTACTGATATAATCTGCAAGATCATTAGCATCGAGAGAAGGGTCTTCGGCCATTTGCACCAGAAATTCAAGACCGGCCCCGACCATTGCCCATGCCGTATATTTAACATTGAACGGTTTTACCAGACCAGAATCAATTATGTTCTGTAAATCGCTTTCGAGCTCAAAAATAAATGCATTTAACTGGCCTTTTTCATACAGCAGAGTACGAATAAGCCCTGCATTTTTTGTCAAAAGTTTTAATTTCAAAGGATGATTGGTAAAGGTTTCAAACAGCGCCAGATACGCAGATTTTATAATATAGTAAGGTGAGGTTGACTGTGAGCGAATTTTTTGCAGCTGCAGCCGCAATCGTTTTGCCTCATGGGAAAAGATTTCATCTAATATCGCATCTTTGTCGGGAAAATAATTGTAGAAAGTTCCGATTGCCAGACCACTCTCCCGAATAATATCTCGAATTGTGGTTCCTGCATATCCCAGATCGGCAAACACCTTGAGGGCAGCATCCATAATGTTGAGTCTGTTAGCCGACTTGATATCTTCCCTTTTTCGATGCTGCACAATTTTCCCTGAAAATTCAATTCAATATTTTCCAGAACCCGTAAAGAGCTTCTGTTTCGTTTCTGTTCGTATTTATGGTCATACTGTAAATTTTATTTTAACTTGAAGAAAATTAATTTGAAGGTAAATATGAGAACCCGATCTCCCCTAATCACAGTCTTTGCTATAGTGCTATTATACTTTATAGTACTGCCCTCCCAACCTTCGACAAACTTGAGAGCAGAGGTATTGCATCCCTGGCATAATCTATGGGGCAATCTGTATGATTCCTATGCCGGTTATAACAGCCTGTATCATATCGGGGCGGCAGTTTCAACCTGGGGGCTGGTAGCCAGCGGCGCAGATGACAAAACCCAGCGTTATTTTCAGACCCGCAACCCAATCGGCGATGATTTCGGCAGATGGGGTCTCTTTTTGGGCTGGTGGTTTCAGATTGCCCCGGCTGCAGGGATGTACTTCTGGGGACTGGGCAGTGATGATGACGATCTTGCCAGCGGCGGAGCAGCCGGCATTCAGGCAATCGCTGTTACGGGTGCCATAACAATGGCTTTGAAATTAGTAACCGGTCGTAAAGCACCACTTAAAAACGGCACGGACGAATTTTCTTCAGGAGCAGGTTTTCGCCGTACAGACAGGGCAGATGATTTTGTCTTTTTCAATACCAACTTCTCTCGCGAAGAAGGCCGGTTTTTCTGGCCTTCGGGACATACTTCCTCAACCATTACTTTTGTGTCAGCAATGTACACCTACTACCCCGAAAAAACGTGGATCGCCTGGGTTGGCTACCCGGTTTCACTGGCCATGGGACTGGCAATGATTGAATATGATGCTCACTGGCTGTCAGATGTTACGGCAGGGGCCTTAATAGGACATGTGATAGGCTACACCATTGGTAAGAATTTCAGAAATTCGAGAATTGCGATTCCGCAAAAAGATGCACGGCGTTTTAACCCAGACGAAGACTGGCATTTGACGTTCACAATCATGCCAAGACAAGACCAGATTGCGAGCGCGGCCGTGGTCTCATTTTGATATTCTCAATTTGGGCAGATATTTTCCATTCTGGTAACTCTGCAAAAATGCAATCATGTCTTTTCGAATTGCAACCCTGAGATCCCACAATTCGGGTGCATTTGCCGCACTCACCAGGCAACGCAGCTTCATGGTTGTTTCTGTACAATCTGTTACCTGAATGTTTGCAACACGTTTATCCCACAGAGGATGTTTTGCCACCAACTGCAACAGTTTCTTTTCTAAAACTTTTACAGGAGCAGAATAATCGACAAAAATTTCCGCACTGCCCAAGAGCTCAGTTGAAACCCTTGTCCAGTTTTGAAATGGTTTCGAGAGAAAATCTGTAACCGGAATCACGAGCCGTCGTGCATCCCAGATTCGAACAACAATAAACGTGAGGTTAATTTCTTCAACAATACCATATTCATTTTCAATGATTACAGTATCACCAATACGAACTGGCTGGGTTATCGCCAGCTGTATACCCGATAAAATGGATGCAATAGATTTCTGCGCTGCAAGTCCCAGTACAATACCTGCTACCCCGGCCGATGCCAGCAATGACATACCCAGCCGCCGAACCGCATCAAACTGAGAAAAAAGCATTGCAATCGCAACAACAGTGAATAGAACTTTAACAATTCGTCGCAATACAATAATTTGAGTTCTGACACCTCGACCTCGAATACTGTCAGCATTTTCAGTACCTGCAAGTCTCTGCCGCAGAATTTCACTGCCAAAATCAGTAAGTCGCAAAAGCAAAAAAAGTACAGTCAAAATAAACGAGCTGGTAAAAATCCAGCCGGTTGCAATCTGAAAAGGAACCGGCAAACCTATCATTTTGAAAAAGACAACATAGATAAGTAAAAACAGAAAAAAGCCAACAGGCCGCCGGGTTTTTTCGAGCAGCAAGTCGTCCCATTTGATTTCAGTCTTGTGGGCAACTTTAGTCAGAACCAGGAACAATACTTTATTTAAGAAGAGCCCTATCAAAAATGCAAAGACAGCCAGCAATGGTAAGACTGCAATCTGCCACACATATAGATCATAGATCTGCCGGCTGCTCCAACTTTCAGGGAAAAGACTTGCTAAAAAGTGATGACCAATTTTCTCATACAGTTCAGGAATAAACTGCAGAGTACCCTGGGATACTTTCCAGACTCGCAGGTCATTCTCACGAAACCTCTGCAGAACAAAAACATAGCGGCGCCCATCTATGATAAGTTTTCCGAATTCTTCTTTACTAATGCCAGAATCGGGATTCCCTGCCGGTTCATTCGAAATTGTAGAGTAATCGATCCAGATATGATTATCCAGAACAAATTTTAACTTTCTGGCGAGCTCTTCCCGATCAACACTCTGCGGGGTTTCGCCAAGTGCTTTCGCAGCGCTATTGTAATTGCCGGCCCGGGCAGCATTGATAAATGAATAAAGCGCAGTTCGAGGTGTTTCAAAAGGGTTATCTTTATTGACCACTACTTCCTGTGCAAAAACACTGTGGGTCGAAATAACGATAGTAAAGTAAAAAAGTAATTTTTTTAAATAAAACATTTTGTTAAACAAGGACATTCTTACTGCCAAAGTGGCAAAAAAGAATTAAATCTACGGAAACAATGCTCGGCCTGCTGCACGCCAGGGCCAGGGAATTGTAACCAGTAAAAATAGAAATGCTATCGACAAACTGATTGCCGCAGAATTAAATTTTTTGAGAGTATCGCTCTTTTTCTTGAATAGAATTTTTGCAAGGTGAACAAATACCACAACCAGTATGCCGGTGAAAATATGCTCCACAGTGTAGAACCGAATCACCGGGTCTTTCATCGCCATTTTCATATTTGAAAAACCCTGGGCAGTCACCGGAGAGAAAAATGCATACAGCAATAATCCCAAAGTAAGTTGAAGATCGGTGAATATTAATGTGAAAAGATTCAGTTTTGTCTGCAGTTTAATTTGAGAATCACGATTACTTGAGAAACGACCCCGCCAGGCAAAGATCAAAGCGGTTATCATGAGTGCCAGCATTATCCAGCGGTTGTAAGAATGTAAAGTGTTTAAGATCTGCAACATTTCTTTAATCTAACTCCCAGGTCTTCAATTGGCGATTATTCTTAAGGGGAAACCTCAGAATCCAGGTTTTTCTTGTTCTGGCCTTCAATTGCACGATCTGCTTCCTGTAATAATCTGCGTTCAAGCTCATCAACTTCTTTGGAGGTTGCTGGCTGGCGTCGAGGTACAGGCAGTATAACCGGGCTTTCTTCTTCTTTCGGCTCGACTTTTTCTTTCTTGGGCTCAGACAGGGCTTTGCCCTCGCTCATGGCACGAATGCACTCTTCTTCCCAGTCAGCAGCAATGCGCTGGAACTGTCCATTGGCATAGTTGCGTTGAACAAAAGCAAAGACAGCAGCTGCTTTCTTGTATTCATGTCGATGATACCAGGCTTCCCCTTTTTTGATATAAGCTGCTTCGTCTCTGGTCTTGTTACCATTGCCGACAGTCTTATTAAACATTTTGATGGCGCCGGTATAATCGCCAGAACGCATTCTGGCGTTTCCTGCATAATAGAGTGCATCTTCTGCCTCTGCTGAATCGGGAAATTTTTCATGAATTAGATTAAAATATTTTTCAGCCTCAGTGAATTTTTTCTGATCGAGCAGCAGTAAACCTCTTTGCAGAGCTTCTCGGCGATAGGCATTTTGACCATCTGCTCCGGTAACACTGATTTGAGATTGAAATTTCATATAATCGTCATAAACGGTCAGTGCAGCATCTGCCTGGCCGCCGTCTGACAAAAGTTTTGCGAGCAGCAGCTGTGCTTCCCGATTATCAGGATTTTCACGAATAGCGATGCGGTAATTGCGGATGGCATTTTCTACCTGAGATGCACCCTGGTAATATTTACCGATTTCAGCATAAATTTCAGAACGCATTTTGCCATCCCGTGCCTGACCCAGCAGAGAAAGTAGCTGGGCCATACCTTCATCTGTATAAGAGCGTAGAATCTGTAATTTTGCAATTCTGAACTTTATCAGGTCTGCATTTTTAGCATCCAGATTTTCTTCGAGCAATTTACGGTATTTGCCAAGTGCAATATCTTTAAGGCCAAGTCTTTCATAACTTTCTGCCAGATACATTGTCGCCTCATTGGCAGCTCTTGAATCGGGATAGGTGGCAGCAATTTCTGTAAAATTTTCTACCGCCTTGCGCAGTGCTTCTTCGCTCTGCTGCTCAAGCCACATCTTGCCTTTCTCAAGCAAGGCATTCGCCTGCCGATTAGGCACAAGAACTTCACGACTGATCCACGTGAACCCCCCGCCTGCTATTATGATTAAAAATCCTACAAAGAGATATGCTTGTCTCATGGTTGCCTCTTATTTACTTTCCTACATATTTTCTAATGACTTGCGGTACCAGAACTTAGCCTGGCGGGAATAGGCCTTTCTAACATCTGGTTGTACAAAATGATCAACCGCTTCACTGTAATTGCCCATTCGATATAATGATAATCCCGTATAAAAATGCGCTTTTGCTTTAACCCTGGGATCAGAGCTGTTGCGATAGATTGACAAAGCATCTACAGCTGCCCGGTATTGTCTTGTGAGATAAGTTTGACGCAAGACCACATTGATGGTCTGTGCCATAGACTCCCGAAGTTCGGTTTCGGCCGGTTCAATTTCTTCGGCAAACAGATCTTCAACATCGGTCTTGGCAGAGTCATCAAATAAATCTTCTGCACTGGGAAAATTACCGCCGCTGCCAACCGGCCCGGTAACATTGAGACCGTTATTAAACCCGGCAGGTCTCAATCCGCTTTGCGTTTCTGCAAATACCGCATAATAGTTTTCTCCCGGCGGAGCAGCATCCAGATAACTGGTTTCCTGAATTGAGAGACGGGCAATAAGCGAGCCCTTAATTAGATCTCGCAACTGTCCCGGCTTCTCGGGAAAACGATAGACCTGAATACTACGTGCAGTCAGGCCGGTCATTACCTGCCAGCGCAAAAGAGTTCCTTTGTCAGTTGATTTGGCAGTGAGAAATTGAATTTCAGCAGCTCCTGCAACGGGCTCTGAATGAAAGCCACCGGCTGTTTCTGCATTCGAAACCGGTGTAACCAGCAAATTGGCACCGGGTACAAATTTACTGCTGCGTTGGCCATCCGTCGCAACTGACACAATTGCATAATAAAACGAACCTGTTACAGGTGGTTCATCTAAAAATTCACGGTTCCCATAAGGTAAGCTGGCAATCAACGTGCCTGAAGTCTGTACAGTATCGGGCAGCATGGGTTGGGTAGATCGATACACCTCATAAGAAACATCTTCATTCGATGGGGCATCTCGCCAGGTCAGGCGAATCGTACGGCCAGTTCGACCGCTTGGGTCAGGTTCAGCCTTGAGATCAAGCACGATAGGCACTCCGCCATTACTAACCAGAACCGGATTGCGGGTATAAGATTGGTCGGGAATCAGTTCAAAGTCTTCCCGTCCACCAGGCACAGAAGTTGTCACTGCATAATAGTATTGGCCGCTGCCTGGCAGATCTCTGTCTTCATAAAAAGTTGCGCCTGAAGTTATAATGGCAATTTTCTGAGCCCGCATCAGACGGTCACTCTGGCCTAACGGTTCCTGTGAGCGATAGACTGTATAAATTACCGACCGGGTCGATACCCCCCGCCATGATACCCGAACTGCACCGGTTGGCATCACCTGTGCAAAGATAAG
The DNA here is from genome assembly GCA_020440825.1 of Leptospiraceae bacterium. Lineage (GTDB taxonomy): Bacteria > Spirochaetota > Leptospiria > Turneriellales > Turneriellaceae > JAGRNJ01. The sequence goes on from JAGRNJ010000007.1 coordinate 87,284, forward strand.
AGAGACCTGCGGAACCCTTACCCCTGATAATCCCTGCCCGACATTCACCGGACGGCCGGTATAATTTGCCCCGACAACCAGTCGTAATGTAGAATTGCGGATGGATGACCTGCTCGCCACAGCATAATACCAGCTGCCCGGCGGAACCGCGACGTCCTGAAAAGAATTTGCCACCCCGGAGACAACCCCGACACTTTTTGATTTGAGTAGACTTTCGAGTGATATAATAGGAGATTCTGATCGGGCAATAATGATATCATCATCCATGCCGGTGTTTACCCAGGTAATTCTTACCGATGAACCATCGGCAACGGCTGAGATATTGCGCACAATACCGCGAATGTTGTCATCTGCGGCTGGTCGAAAACGTGCATCGTCGCCCCGGTCTCGTTGCCCTCCCGGTGGAATATACTGTGCGAAGACCGAAGCCTGTACAGTTGCAATAATGATGAATAAGACCTTTTTCATGAGTCGACCTTCTGTCTTATCTATCTTCGGAACGATTGAGTATATTTTTTACCTTTTTTATTGAGAATTGAGAATGGAGAATTTGAAACCGGCTTGAAATATTTGGTTGAACAAGCTGCATTGCTATCACACTTAGGTCAGCGTCAGCTACCTTTGCCGTTGACACATTGTTCGACTTATTGTAATTTGATGGTATGGACGAATTGCTATCCCGCATCACAATAGAGCCTGGCAAATGCGGCGGCAGACCTTATATTTTCTACAAAGAGGTTTAAAATGTCTGAGAAAATTCAACAATCGCCGAATGCTACCATTGTTTCTGACCCGGCCGTTTTGATGGGAAAACCCATTATCGCAGGAACAAGAATTTCTGTTGAAATTATTCTTGATAAGCTCGCGAACGGCGAAACGATAGATCAAATCCTGGTTAGCTATCCGCATTTGAACCGTAAAATGATTCAAGTGGCTATCGAGTTTGCAAAAGAGGCAGCCAACAAAGAAAAAATTTATGCCATTGCCTGATCTTGGGATTCTTGCGTCTTCATAATCTTACGGCGCCGAAAAAGCAGAATTACT
>JAGRNJ010000080.1 GCA_020440825.1 Leptospiraceae bacterium
CTTTTTGTTCATATGTTCTCCTCTTTTGTTGTTCGCACATACATCTGAGGAGGGCACCTTATACCGGCAATTATTTGCCGGACACAGTTAAGAGGACACTATCTAATTTTATTTAACTTTCTTTGATGTACTGTTCCGATTGCCGTGTTTATTACTTTACCACATGCAACGGTTCTGCTTAAGTTTTTATGGGAACCCGTAGATTAGTATTGAGACATTCGAAAAGACACCCGATTGTGAAAATTTATTATCAAAAAACAGTAGTTGCGAATCTGCTCGCTTCACCTTTATTCTTTACAATCTTATTGAAAATTAGAAAGAATTGCTTCAGCAAAAGAAAACTATTGCTTGTTCTTTCTGTATGTTTCACAACATCTATATTTGCCTCTCAAAGATTGTCAGTTAAAGCCAGCATCCCGACAGGAAACTCAGCATACCCGTTTGGCATTCTGCAGTACCAGTGGTTCAAGCCCTATATTTTCAATGCCGACGACAGTTTCTATTTTGATTTCGATACTGAAGCAGCCTATGTAAAATATTACCAGAATCTGCCCCGGCTTAAACAGTTCTTCTGGGCTGTAGACTTGAAAGGTCATGCATTTGACTGGCAGAACCTGCAGAATATCATAGATAATAAAAACGGCAATCGACAAGATGAGCTGTCGAGCAATGCGGCCGCCATAATCGGCGGGCTTTTCCTGGGTATGAATCTACAGGCTCTGAAAATTCAGAGTTTTATTCAAATTGAACAGATTTTCATTCGAGCAGCCAGTGAAACTTCTGCAGAAAAGACCCAGGCCCGCTATGCAAACTGGGGCCTGGATCTTGGTTTTTATGAAGTTTATGAATATCTGCCCTTTGTACAGCTTGGCTCAAGATTCAATTTTCGTGTGATGAGCACCCATACCTTACGCCAATATAATTATACATTAAATCAAAGTTTGATTGCAGGCAGTACACATGAAATCTACTCTGCAGAAATTCTTTTTTTTGAATCGCTGAAAACAGAATCCCATATTTTTCAGCTTCAATTCTCAGGAAATATTTCATCTCTGCTGGGGCGAAACCAACCTGTTGATCTTTTTCGTTATTATTCAGTAGGAGCACCGGAATATCGTTTTCGTCGAATTGCCGGGTTCGCTTTCAGTGAATTTCGAGTGCCGGCGTTTGGTCTGTTGAATCTAGACTGGTACTGGCATGTACATGACAAGCTCTACCTGTGGACAGTATGGGACACTGCAATTCTGGCACTGCAAAATGAACAATCTGTCGAAACAGGTTTCGGAACCGGATTGTTTTATTCTTTGACTCATGAGCAAAATTACAAAAGTGCAATTTTCCTGAGAACTGACTTTGCTCTCACCGCTCTTCGGGCAAAGGAACTCGATAAGTTACAGATATTTTTTGGCTACAATGCCGGTTGGTAATTCGAAGAGCCGGCTATCTATTCTCATCATGCAGTTTCTCTCTGACGTCAAAATAGAGAACAAGAAAGAGTTGACCGTCTCTGCTTTTTTTCACGCAATGCACTATGGCCATCGACCTGTCATTGCCCAGCGAAATGCGACGGGGATTATTGCGCGTCTACATGAATGCAGGCAAGAATATTCTTTCGTCAGGGCTGGTACCGAATCGGGTCGCGGCAGCCCTGATGGAGAACTATTCCCGTACCCTGCCTTTACCCCGTAATTTTCGTTCGACCCCATGGATCGGGCGGGGCGAAGCCCCCGAGAGTCGTCTGGTAAAGGGAACATTCATCCGCCCCAGTCACCAGCGAACCGGTCGTACGATTCTCTATTTTCATGGCGGCGGCTATCATATTGGTTCACTGCTGTCACACCGCAATATGATTCACCGTCTGGCCTGCAGTGCTGAAAGTGACGCTCTATACATTGACTATAAGCTGGCACCGGCCCATCCCTTCCCGGCTGCAATCGAAGATGCAATCGCTGCCTGGCATGCCTTAATCGAAAACGGCCATCCGCAAAATAAAATCGTTCTGGCGGGTGATTCTGCCGGCGGAGGGCTTGCTATTGCACTGGCTTTACACCTGCAGGCGAATAAGAAACCAATGCCGGCTGGCATCGTGGCCTTCTCACCCTGGACAGATCTGTCTCTCTCAGGCAATTCTATTCATAAAAATGCCGAATCTGATGATATGCTTTCACGTGCAATTGTTACACGCTGGGCAGATTCTTACCTCGGCGGGGCGGGACGCCATCGCAGTGATCTGGCTAAAAACCCTTTGGCCTCGCCTTTATTTGGTTTATTTCACAAGAAGTTTCCCCCCGTGCTGATACAGGTCTCCCGCTCAGAAATTCTGTTTGATGATGCTCAAAGAATTACAGACAAGATGAAAGCAGCCGGGGTAGAAGTCACCCTGCAAAGCTGGCCGGGAATGCCGCATATTTTTCAGTTTTTTGAGAGAACGTATCCCAGTGCAGAAACAGCCATGCGTGAAGCAGGCCAGTTCATTCAATCTGTATTTCCCCACAACTGAATTTTCAGTAGACGCCATGTTTCGACGGGTCAGGCCGTCTATACCATCGCTTGGATTAACACGAAACTCTCTCGATTGAAATATAAAAGGAGCTCACAATGGCAAAACTCAAAATCGGTATCAACGGATTTGGTCGTATCGGCAGAAATGTTTTCAAAGCTGCAAATAATAACCCTGACATTGAAATAGTAGCAATCAATGATTTGACTGACAATGCAACTCTGGCCCACCTTCTCAAATATGATTCTGTATTCGGGGTCTGGGATCATGAAGTTTCCCATAATGATGATTTCCTGATTGTTGATGGCAAAAAAGTACATGCCACAGCGATTCCTAAACTCGAAGAGCTTAAGTGGAAAGATTTTGGTGTAGATATCGTAATCGAGTCTACCGGACGGTTTACCGACGCCAATAAAGCCCGAGCTCATATCGATGCCGGTGCCAAATACGTTATCATTTCAGCACCCGCAAAAAATGAAGATGCAACCTTTGTAATGGGAGTCAATGAAAAAGACTTCAACAAAGACAAACATAAAGTTATCTCTAACGCAAGTTGTACAACAAACTGTCTGGCCCCTTTTGCAAAAGTTCTACTTGAAAAATTTGGTATTGTAAAAGGTATGATGACCACCATCCACAGTTATACCAATGACCAGATGATTCTCGATCTACCACACAAAGACCTGCGTCGTTCGAGAGCTGCTGCCCTGTCTATGATTCCCACCACAACAGGTGCTGCAAAAGCAGTTTCACTGGTATTGCCATCCTTGAAAGGAAAACTCGACGGCATGGCTGTAAGGGTTCCGACCCCGAATGTATCTCTGGTTGACCTGGTTATTCAAACTGAAAAAGACACAACCAAAGAAGAAGTGAACGCCGCGCTCAAAGCTGCTGCAGAAGGTGAACTGAAAGGAATTCTGGGCTACTCTGATTTACCGTTGGTGAGCCGTGATTTTCTGGGCAACCCGCTATCTTCAGTCATTGACGGGGATGTTACCAATGTCGTAGGCGGCAACCTGGTAAAAGTATTATCATGGTATGACAATGAATGGGGCTACTCATCGAGAACTGTTGATCTTGCTGCATTGATCGCTAAAAGTCTCTAAGAAAGACCGAAACAAGGAAAAACTCATGGCAGAAAAATTTAAAGTACTTATCGCAGATAACCTGGACGCAGAAGGCGTCGAAATTCTGGAAAACTCTGGAATCATTGAGGTTGACTATCGCAAAAAAACAGACCGTGAAGAACTTCTGAAAATTATCGGCAACTATCATGGTCTTATTGTTCGCTCTGCAACCAAAGTGAACAAAGAGGTTCTCGACAAATGTGAAAACCTGAAAGTCGTAATTCGAGCCGGGGTCGGGGTCGACAACATAGATATTCCGGCCTGCTCGCAAAAAGGTGTGGTCGTAATGAATGCACCTGCCGGCAACTCAGTTTCAACTGCAGAACAGGCAATTGCTCTGATGTTTGCCCTGGCCAGAAAAACCCCACAGGCCAATGCTTCCATGAAAGAAAAAAAATGGGAAAAATCGAAATTCAATGGCACACAGTTGACAGGCAAAACAATCGGAGTAATCGGACTGGGACGTATTGGCAAAGAAGTAGTGAAACGCTGCAAAGGTCTGCAGATGCATGTACTGGGTTTTGATCCTTATATACCCAAAGAAGCGCTTGAGTACCTGCAGATTGAATTGACCGATGTAGACACCATACTTGCTAAAAGTGACTTTATAACAGTGCATACTCCGTTAACTGAAACAACTGCCGGCCTGGTGAATTCTAAAAATCTATCTAAACTGAAACCGGGAGTGCGCCTGATCAATTGTGCCCGCGGCGGCATTTATGATGAAGCGGCAATTGCAGAAGGTATCAAAAGCGGGGTAATTGCAGGTGCCGGGCTGGATGTTTTTACCGAAGAACCACCCAAAGCAGATCTGCCTCTCTATGAACTGGAAGATGCCATACTTACCCCCCACCTGGGAGCCTCGACCGATGAGGCCCAGCTGGAAGTTGCCAAAGAGACAGCAGATTCGATGGTTGAATATTTGAAATCGGGAGTGGCGAGAAACTCTCTTAACTTCCCAACTTTAGATCCCGGTCAGATGGACGTTCTGGCTCCCTGGTTTGAACTGTGTGAAAAACTGGGCAGCCTGATTGCACAGGCCATGAAAGGTGCCATTCAAACCGTGCAAATCGAATATCGTGGTGAATTAACCAACTACAACCTGAACCCTCTAGAGATCGCAATGGCCAAAGGCCTGCTGACTGTAGCCATGGGAGATGAAGTAAATCTGGTGAACGCGCCGGTCTATGCTAAAGATCGTGGAATCACTATTGCGGGCAACTCAATCAAATCAACTTCTAATGAAGCGAGTGTACTTAAAGTTTCTGCCAGTGATGGCAAAGAAAACTTTCAAATTCGGGCCACGGTTAACTTCTCAGGCGGTACCATCATCGGGGTTAATAACCTGCCCATGGAATTCAAACCATCGGGACATATTCTGCTCATTAAGAATAAAGACGTTCCCAAAGTTGTGGGTGAACTGGGCACCCTGCTGGGCAGCCATGGCGTGAATATTGCATCGCTTCAACTGGCTCGGGATACCCGGGGCGGGGCAGCGTTGACATTCATTGAAATTGATGACGAACTGCCCGGCGAAGTTCTGGAAACCTTGAAAGCAAAAGAATATATTCTGGAAGCCCGGTATATTCGTATTCGGTAAATGTGCAAAGCTGGGAAGATCTTGAAGTAAGTTTCAGTACTGAAAAAAGAAAATACTCCGGTCGCCTGTATGGCGACCGGCTTGAGATTCCTGAATTAAAACTGATCATTGAAAGAGAAGATATTCTCTCTTACCTGAAATTTTTTTCACATCTGAGAGTTAAGGTTCGTAATGCCAAAACTGTAAGAACTTTGGTCATACGCTCGGCAAATTATGCCGACTTGAAAACTGCCCGAAAATCAATGAGCCGGGTCATGCAATGGCTTGATCCCCTCAACCGGCAAAAGTTTTTATTATCTTTCGCAACCTTTATCAGCGCTACTGCACTGGGAGCATGGAAACCGGGCTGGCAATTCTGGCCATTGATTTTGTCTTTTGCCGTTGTTTCGGTAATCGCACTGCGCTGGTTCTTTACCCTGACAGATAAATCCTACTCCCAACAGATGATCCAGGCCGGGGCAACATTATTGATTTTGGGTATTCCCGTAAGTTTGATTATTCCTAACCTGATACTGGTATTTGCCGGTATCGCAGCAGCATTTATAATACTGTTTCCTATTCTGGTCTATCGCCAGAGGCCTGAGATGTGGTCCCGATCGTTTTTGGCTGGTATCTGGCTGGTCACAGTGCTTCTGATCTGGCAGGCTACTATACTGGGTCTACAAACGTATAGCGATTATCAACGCAGCAAATTTGAAGATCTGCCTGACAAATACATTGTACGCAATGAAAACACCATTAAAACAGGAAATCTACAAATTGAAATACCTAAGGAATGGGAAATCCGTGATTATCCTTTTTTTGCCCGCTATATTTTTGACGATCTCTGTGCCAGCCTGCCGGTTGTAAAACCCAGATTTCGGGTCAATTTTCCGAACGGCGGGGGCGGATGGCTTGCCTTTACCAGAAGCAACTCTGGTCAAATAGCGCAGACCTTTGAGAAGATGGTGCGTGACCCGGCCAATAATTCTTGGGCATTGTATTTTGGCGGTGGCAAGCCGGTTACAGGAAAAGAAAAACATTTTGAGTGGCTATCAATAAACCATGTCTTTTTTAAGGCGAAAGGTGCGAGCAAGATCGTGATGGCACATTTGATGCTTACCCCACAGAATGCAGAGATGCAGATTGTTTTTTGCTATGAACCCTCGGGCTCAACCGTACCGGATTACTATCGCCAGAGATTTCTCGATTCTATCCAAAATAGCTATGGATTTCCATAGCAGCAACAAATCTACAAGCGCTATGGATTTCCGTAGCAGCTAGCCATCCGCCGTAGTTAAGAGTCAAACGAGGCGATATTCTCGAGGGCAGCAGGCCAGGTCTCCCGAGGGGCATTTATGCCAACAACAAGATCCATATGCCCGTAGTGGGTATCATTGCCGTATTCCCTGCCAAAGAGCATAATTTTCACCGGGCATTTCAAGTGATCCCGGGTCCATTCTACCCCGTCGATTGGACACACCCAGTCCCGATCTCCCGCGATCAGAAAAGCCGGGGTCACGATTCTTCGGTCATCGACATAGTGATTGAAACCACCTGAGATACGGGGCATTCCCTCTGCAGCTGAAATTGTCTTGATCTGGTTCCATTCTAAAACAGCGATTCGGTGAATTGTATGGTTGATGATAAATCTTCTCAGCTCCGGAGTTATATTTTCAGGATGCCAAACAAAACGGGTAAACCAGGTATCAGAGTCGATTATGGGACGAACCATGCCATAGATCAAATCAATCGGGAAGTAAGGCAAGACTGTAATGTAATCCATCCACGTTCGAAAATGATTGATGGTTGAGTAGGTATAGGTTAAAGCAGTACCAAAAGAAGTAAGACTTTTCAGGTTTGAAGCTTTATGGCGTATCTGGTAGAAAAACCCCAGAATGCCTCCCAAGGAATGGCCCACCCAGTGCAGCTGATCGGCCCCTGAATCTGCAAGAATTGTCTCGACCGTGATGGGCAGGTCACAGAGCAGATAGTCATCGACTGACCACTGGCTGCCTCTTCCCGTGTGGGGGCCGTCACTGGCCCCTCTGCCCCTGAGATCGAGAGCATAAACCTGATAGCCTTCATCTACCAGCTTTTGAGAGAAGTCATATTCTTTGTGGCCGGTATCCCAGATGGTGTGGTCACAGGCAATCCCATGCAGTAAAAGAACCGGGTATTTGCGTGTTACTTTTGAAGAATCATATTTGAATAGTGCCAGATTCCAGCGGTCTGATGTTGTGAGTGTAATTTTGGTTTTCATAATTCGTTGCTCCCGATCGAAATCAATGCTTAAACATCGATTCTATAAGGTTGTTATACTTCTGCAGCACAACATTCCGTTTTACTTTCTGTAAATTGGTAAGAGTTTCGCCAAGACGCAATTTATCGGGTAAAAACCGGACACTCGATATTCTCTCGAAATTCTTGAAGCCATTTTTTTCATTCACAATTTCATGTACAATTTCAGAAAACATTTTTATGAGCTGTGGTCTCTCGTTCAAATCATCTTCAATATCAAATTCGTTTACTTCGAACCCTGCATCTTCCAGCTTCTCATAGTCAGGCCAAATGAGCACTCCCAGATGTTTCTTATCCTGCCCAACGACGACTGCCTGTTCAATCATTTTGTGCTGGGTCAGCATGATCTCAATGGGAACCGGTTCAATATTTTCCCCACCCAATAAGACAATGGTATCTTTAGCCCGTCCTCGTATTGCCAATGCTCCGTTGACAGACAACACGCCTATGTCCCCTGTGTTGAGCCAGCCATCCCGCAGAGTTGCATCGGTGGCTTCCTGGTTCTTGTAGTATCCCTGCATTACCCCCGGCCCTCTAACATGAATGACACCCGGCTCTCCGTTTTTGGCGAGACTGCCATCTTCTTTAACCAGCTTCACTTCGGTTTGATCGGGCGCGAAACCGACTGTACCTTCAATAACTTTTCCGCGCGCGCGCATCGATATGAGAGGAGAGCACTCCGTCATACCATAGCCCTCATACACCGGAATGCCAATTGCATTGAAGAATTGATCTATATGCAGAGGTAACGCACCACCACCAGAGATTGTCCCGCGCAATTCACCACCAAGCATGGCCCGCACCCGCATCAGGAAGATCGGGTCGAGGTAAAGATCGGGCAATTTGTAAGCGGCAATTTTCCCTAATGAAAGAATTGAAGATGCAATTTTTTCAAAAAAACTTTTGGGCTCAGATTCCAGAACATTTCCTGCCAATTGATTTTCTGCCTGCCGCAGATTTCTTTTTACACTGTAAGAGATATCAAACAGCTCACGATTTAAGGCCTCTGTCTTCTCGATTCTTTCATGCAGTTTCTGATAAATTGTCTCCCACAGACGGGGGGCAGATGCCATAAGTGTCGGTTTCACCCGAATAAAGTCTTCCATTAAATCTTTGGTATTGGTATAATACAAATCTGCCCCGCTGGCAATGACACAGTATTCCATAAATCTCTCAAAAATATGCCAGATTGGCAGAATAGACAGAATACGATCTTTAGAATTTATACCCAGTACCGGCGGCACCACTTTTATCTGGTAGAGCATATTGGCATGCGACAGCATTACCCCTTTGGGATTGCCAGTCGTTCCCGATGTATAAATAATGGTAAATAAATCTTTTCCGGTAATCGACTGGCGGATAGCCTGCAGTTCATTAAATCTGCTCTCTGGTTCTGGCAGACTTTCAAGCAGTGACTGCAGACTGATTAAAGAGTTTTTAGACAAAATCTCTGGTGGAAATCCCGTATCTAAAACCAGCTTGGGAAGCAAGGCAGCATTTGAAATTGCAGCTATTTTTTTATAGACTCTCAGATTTTCTAAAAAGATTATTTTACTTTCACTGTGCTCAATAATATATTCAATCTCACCCGCAGTTGAATCGGTACCCCGCGGGACAACCACCCCACCGGCAAGCTGTATTGCCATATCGACAATAATCCACTCCATGCGGTTGTCTGAAAACACCGCAACTTTGTCACCTTTAGAGATCCCATTATCTTTCAGGTATAAAGCCAGTTTTTGAGCAGATTTATACAATTCGCCAAAGCCGGTTGCATGGTAATACTTATGCCGGTCTTTTGTGTAAAAATGCAGGTTTTTATCTTCTGCTGCTCTGGCAAAAACATCGAGCAGCGACTGGTCACCGTGAATCATGAACAAATGTTCATTTTTTATTTGCAAGGTCAAGTGAATTGTGCAGTGAAACTCTGTTGCAATGTATTTGCCAGCATATCTCGAAAAAGATATCTGCGAATCATGCAAGAGAACGAGCCTGTAAAAGAAACCCTGCTGGGTATGTTTCCCCGTTTTCATGAACAAGAGAGTTCACCTGCTAAATTCACGCGTGCAGATATTTCTTATGATCCCACGCGCCTGATGCCATTAAAAGAAATTCAAGAACTTGATAAAAAATTTATTCTTCAAACCTACGCCCGTATGCCGGTTTCCTTTGCATACGGTTCCGGTGAATTCCTGTATGACGCCGATGGCACAGAATATATCGATTTTTTGAGCGGAATTGCCGTGACTGCATTAGGGCATGCCAATGCTGACCTTATTGGTGCACTCACGCATCAGGCCGATTTATTGTGGCATACCTCTAACCTGTTTCATAACCAGCAACAGGCACTGCTTGCGCGTGCTCTTGTTGAAATAAATTTTCCCGGCAAAGTTTTTTTCTGCAATTCTGGCACCGAGGCAAATGAAGCAGCCTTCAAGCTTATGCGCGCTTATGGCCAGAAAAGATCATCAGGCTCGGGTGATAAAAAAGTTAAAATTATTGCCTTAGAAAACAGCTTTCATGGCAGAACATTCGGGGCTATGTCTTTGACCGGGCAGGATAAAATACATTCTGGTTTTGGGCCCATTGTACCCGAGGTTGTCTATGTTCCGGTAAATGATATCGATGCTCTGAAAAAAGCTTTCGATGCTCATACTTGCGGTTTCATTTGCGAATTGATACAGGGCGAAGGCGGAGTACTCCCTCTCAATCAGGAATTTGTCGCCAAGGCAAGGGAACTGTGCGACCAATACTCTGCCCTGTTCTGTGTCGATGAAATTCAAACCGGCTTGGGAAGATCAGGTTACTATTTCAGCTATCAGGCATATGGTTTTTTACCGGATATTGTGACGATGGCCAAAGGCCTGGGAGGCGGCTTCCCGATCGGGGCAATGCTGGTTGCAGAAAGGTTTACCGATGCATTTGAAGTGGGGATGCATGGCAGTACTTTCGGGGGCAATCACCTGGCAACTGCGGTCGGTTATGAAGTTATTCGAACCATTGAAAACAACAGAATTCTCGACAATGTACGGGAGATGTCTATCTACCTTGTCGAGAAACTGGAACAGCTGAGAAAAGAAATGCCCCAGGTGATTCAGTCAGTTCGAGGTATGGGACTTTTATTGGGTATAGTTTTGCGTGATGATATTGATGCCCGGTCTTTGATCTCAAAAATGCTTGAGAAAAAAATCGTGGTAGGCAGAGCCGGTACCAATGTCATTCGACTCGCCCCGCCATTGGTATTGCGCACGGTTACCATAGACAGAGCTGTAGATGCGATCGCCTCTGTTCTCAGGGAAATCTGAACATTCATCAGAAAGAATGAAGAATTCAGCAAAGACAGAGAATAAGATTCTGTCTCTGGCGTGCTGGATGATCCCGGCAACATTGATTCTCAATGTTGCCGGTTTGGTCAGTTTTACCGAGCCCAGGGAAAATATCTTTTCTTATCTCTCGATAATTCTTTTCGCCACCAGCTTCTGGTTTATTCTTCTCTTGTTTTTTGAGAGAAGGCAAGCAGCCTGTTTCGGCACATTATTATCAAATCAGAAAGAGATAACTTTTGCGAACTCAATCTCCCCTCAAGGGGTCTGGCTCCTCTTTGCTTTGAGCATGACCGGGCTTGTCTGCAGGTTAATCTTACTCCCGAATGAACCGGCCCTAAGTGATGATGTGTGGCGTTATGCATGGGACGGGCATATCACCAATGCAGGGGTCAATCCGTATCTATTTGCTCCCAACGACTCTGCGCTGGAAACCTTGCGTACAGACTGGTTCCATCGAATCACATTCCAGAATGTACGCACGGTATACCCTCCGCTTGCCCAGGGAATTCTGGCATTAGCCAACCAGATTTCACCTGGATATCTGGGGATAAAGATTCTGTTTCTGCTAATCGAGATCACAGTTTTCATTACATTATATTTTTTGGGGCGTCATTTTTTTTCAGCCTATCTGATGTATTACTGGCTTAACCCGATCATCATTTTCCTGAATGGCAGTGAAGCACATCTCGATTTAACGGTTATACCTTTACTGGTTCCTTTGATACTGGCCTTTCAAAACGACTATGCAGATCAGAATAATTCAACTCAAAGAATCTGGCAAGATCACCGCTTTACTATTTCGGCAGTTTGTTTGAGTCTGGCTGCTTTAATAAAACCGTATTATGCAATCGGTTTCAGTATTTTTTTTACACCCCCGGAAAATAAATTCACTAAGATCAGTTTTTTACGAAAGTGGAGCTCTTTATTGATTGTGCCATTGATTATCGGCGCTTTTATTTTTCCTTACCGCACGGATCTGTGGAAATTACTTGAATCTCCTTTGATGTATTCAAATTTCTGGCAGTTTAATTCACCTGTCTATTCTGTACTAAGCCGGGTCATGCCCGAGAAAGCGGTCAGAATTTTCTGTTATGGCTTTGTTGCAATTCTATCAATTTATTTCAATGTAAGGTCAGTTACAATAAAAAAAAGAGAATACTTTGCAATTGAACACCGGCTCGCTTATACATTTACCATTCCCTTTCTATTTTTACCCACCATATATCCGTGGTATTTTTTACCGGGATTCTTTCTGGCAGCACTGACAAGAGATCTGAATTTACTTTTTCTGTCTGTTGTTTTGCCACTCTCTTACCTCTCATGGAATTTTGAGCAATGGCAGTTACCGGGCTGGGTCTTGTCTCTTGAGTTTATACCTTTGATAATCTTCTGGCTACTCAGGTCTCGCCAAAGAAATCTTGACGCTATGTTCAAATGATTTGGGATAAACCATGAGTGAACTTTCAAAAGAAATCGTTGGTCAGAAATTGCCTCCTTTCAAATTTGATGTTGAACGCGGTAAAGTTGCCGAGTTCTGCACGGCAATAGGGGAAACAAACCCTGTCTATACAAATATAGAAGAAGCTAAAAAAGCTGGCTATGACGACACCCCTATTCCACTGACTTTTCAGACTACATTTACATTCTGGGGTTATACTGAATTCTGGAATGATCTTGGCAAAATGGGCATAGATATTCAAAAACTCCTGCACATGAAAGAAGAATACACCTATCACAAACCAATTTATCCCGGGACGACGGTTACCTGCTCTCTTGAAGTTACAGATGTAAAGACAGGTAAAATGAATATGGTAACGTTCGGGGGCAGTTTCTCTGACAAAGACGGCAATCCGTTTATTACCTCCCAAATGGCAATTGTGATTCGCCCCGATTAGTTCGCGGCAGTAAATTTAAGAAAACAAGGTATAGAATATGCAAAAAATAAAATTTAATGATTACAACGAAGATCAGGAAATTCCTTCATTGACTGTCGGCCCGGTAAAACATATGGATCTGGTTCGCTACGCAGGTGCTTCTGGCGACTTCAACCCTATTCACACAGATCCCGAGTTTGCCAAGAATGTTGGCCTGCCGGGTACCATTGCGCATGGTATGTATGTAATGGCAATCCTGGGACGCATGTGCAGCAACTGGGCGCATCCTGCTCAAATTAAAAATTATAATGTAAAATTCAAGGGCATGACCATGCCCGGTGATAAAATTGTATGCACCGGTAAAATCAAAAAGAAAAAAGAAGAAGACGGGCAAAAGCTACTCATCGTGTCGTTACAGGCAGCAAATGATGCCGGTGAGGTAAAAGTAGCCGGCGAGCTAACCGTTCATTGTGAGTGATTATTGGGAAGCTGTCATAACAAATTGTTGATTAAAAACGGTTCATATATTCAAACGAGATAATTCGGTTGGTGCGTAGTCTGGCACCCGAAATTATTCCCAATTCAATAGATAAATTATCAACAATACTGAGCTTAAAGCCAAAATTGAACAGAGTTTGATCTAATCTGGAACCATCAAAATAGACCCGTTCGATTTCAATCATTGGTACAAATGGCCCCAGCGGAAAATCGAAAGAGAAGAAAATTGCTGTGTCATCAGGTCGATAATTTGGCTGCAGAGGCGAGCGTATACCAAAGTGAAAATGCTGCTCTGCCCCGCCAATGAATACAGGTTTCGTAAAGACCAGATAGGGTCCGGCTATATTTCTACCGAAGGGATTCACACCCTCTTCCTGAGTTTTACCATATCGACCATTGTAAAAGGTATCATACCCCATAGCTATCAGCAGTGGGAAGTTGCCCCAGCCATCGGTAAATTTGACCCGGGCAATGACCCCGGGAATATTCATTCGAGCAGTCTGGTCACCAATCACGTTTTCAGTATCAAAGAGCACCCCAATATAAAGATTGTCATGCAATCCTAAAAATGCACGGGTCATGACTCCGCCTGAGTCATACGCCCAAAAACCTACATTGAAAGCTCCTTTGGGAAGAGTTACTGCGGTCGGAGTATCAACCATATCAAAATTTGGCACAATTGCTGAAAGAGTCGTTGAAACAAATAAACCTGTGATGGTACAAAACCGCGAGAGAAGCCGCATAGTAGTATCTCGTCAAAAAAGAGGGGAACTTTCAGTAAAATAATTGCAAAAACAGGGCGGATGGCTTTCATTGTATATGAAGTTCAGACTCGCGATAATTATTTTCCTGATTAATCTCACTGTATTCTGCTCGAGTGCTCCGCCCATTCCACAAGAAAAGAAATATCTAATTGCTGTGATGCCGGTCAGTCTAGAAAAAGAAATCAAAGCCGAGCCCGGCGAATTGGCAACAGTGCGAGACGCAATAACACTGGGAATTTTACAGTCAGGACGCGCCCGCCTTATGGAAAGATCCCAGATTGATTCTCTGCTCAAAGAGCGAGAACTGGAGCAAAGTGGAGTGATAGCCCCAGCGGCTGCAAAAGAATTGGGAGCGCTCTTAGGAGCTGAGGCATTGCTCATTACAACGATCACTTCTGTAAAAACCTTTAAACTCGATGATTCTCTGGCACCACACAACTCATTGGCTGTTACAGTGACCGCAAGCTGTCGAATCGTGAATACATCAACAGGTGAAATTTTAGCTGCAGTTCAGTCAGAAAAAACCGGCTCACAAAACAAAGATTTTATGCAGGGGGTTATTGGAACCGGGAGTACCGATACGATTGCCCTACGGGCTGCAGCCATTTCTGCGGTAGGTACAGAACTCGGTTGGTATATGGCTTCAGAAATTCCCGCGAAGCCATGAAAAACATGGTGGTCATTCGACTTCGTAAAGCAATGATTGCGGTTGGCATTGTTGCCCTGGCGTACGCAATATTGGTTTTATACGGCGCTTACGATCTCGGCGAGAAGATGAAAGATTTCAACCTTTAGCAGGTTGAATAACAAACTGCATTTGAGGGTTCGCAGGGTTCACCAAGGCCGGAATTTTACTATTTTGACGACATGACCCGTAATTTAATACCCACTCTTCAGCCGGTCTGTCAGTGACTGTTTCTTCTACTACTTTTCTGGATTCAATATCTATTTTTTTTGAATGCAG
>JAGRNJ010000081.1 GCA_020440825.1 Leptospiraceae bacterium
TGTTGTTCGCACATACATCTGAGGAGGGCACCTTATACCGGCAATTATTTGTCGGACACAGTTAAGAGGACACTATCACTCTATCTCCGATATAAGAAATGGTAATATGATTCAGATCTTGAACTGAACTTTTATTACTCTTGAGTATTCCCGCATTTATTGCTTTACTGAGTAAGTTTTTATTCTGAGCAATTCGGCTCATCAAGTTATTGATGATTGAATTTATATTTTTATTTTGCATAATCTCTCCTATTGAGGAATCCCTATGCCCGATTAATTTTTCATACAGAAGCTGGTTCTGCAGAACCAGCCCCTTAGCAATCAGGAGAGATGCCTGAGAGAATTATAACAGACGTATTTTTTGCTTAATAAGCAAACCTGAGTATTGATTAACAAACTGTGTTAAAATAAGATATGATTCCATTTTATACCTATGCACTGACAGTTGCTGCTCCGGTTTATTTAAAATACTCATTTACCACTGAGCCAGAGATCATCAGACTCAGTGAGTATATGTCTAAGATTGATAAGTTTGAACAAAGAGTAACTTGGAGATGCCTGGAACTTTCCAGCGCTGGAAAAAGTAAGACCAGTAAACTTTCTGTGGTGCGCAATGATGAACAAGGTATCACCCAGACTCAGATGCACAGAGATTCTGGTGTACCATTAATAACCTGCAGAAGAGACCTTGATAAAATACAATACTGGTACCACCAATTCCACGTAGCTCAAAGGTTTGGCATAATGAAACACCCACCAACTGAGTAGAAATAAAGTACCTATTTTTACAGTTGCAGAGTTTGAATACCCGATTGAGCAGCAGGGAGGGTCATTTTCAAAAGAAAAAAGCCCCAATTAAGGGGCTTATAGTGTTAACTCAGAAAGTTTTTCCTAGGAAAAAGATTAGGAACTGACTTCTGAATCAGATCTGAAAGAGTCTGTTTGAACTGCTGTTCATACTCTGGCAGGTTCTTACGGGCATACGAGGCTCCGATCTGAAAACCTCGAACCATTGCGACCGCATTTACCACCACCTCCGGCGGTGCATACAACCGAACTTGATTCAGAACAGAGTTTAATCCATCCCCATCCTCACGCTTATCAAGAAACACTTTGAACTTACCATCTTCACGCAAGATTTCCATATAAGAATGGTCATCTCTGATGATAGAGCAGCCCGCAGGAAGTACCTGAACCCCAGGCAGATTCAGCTTAACCATATTCATTTGGAGCCTCCAAATATAAACATGGTGAACAGCACGAATCCCAAGCCGAAACTCAGCATCGGAAAGACAGGATAGATCACAAAAGTCGTAAAGAACAGACCTTGCTTTAACTTTCTCTGCTTTATGCTGATCAGGAGACCAATCAACATCAACAACTGACCTACCAACGCTATCTGAGCCAACAGATAGATAGCCAGAAAGCCAAACACAGCCAGTAACCAATCGTAACCCTCATCGCTTTTCAGTAATTTTGTAAACATAGTAATCTCCGGGGCTATAGATTTTACATCCAATGATGCATGAAACCCCGGCGAAAAAGAAAAAGACCCCGATTTTACTCAGGGTCTTAGAGAAGAATCAGGCTTTGGCTAATTCAGTCAGATACTCACTAGCGCGATTCGCTTCATAGGAAGCTCGGAAGATCGCCTGGGTATCTTTCTTCAAGATAGAAAGCCAGCTGTTTATGTAAGCTGCGCCGTGATTCAGTTTGGGCTCCAAACCAGTGTGAACAGAGAGCATCAGAGAACCAAGTTCTGCAATCAGTTCTTCGAAGGCATAGCTCTGTGAACCAAACTTACCACTCAAGTCACGCTTCAGTCTGTCTTGATGACCAGTTGCGTGCGTGAACTCATGACCTAATACTCTGTAGTAGTCTTCCAGTTTCGGAAACTGCTCTTTCTCTGGCATTGTCACTACATCAGAAATTGGATTATAGCAGGCTCTATCTCCACCATGCTCTAACTGAAATGGCATAGCTTCAAAGAAACTGCGGACCTCGCTTGACTTTAGATGATCATCATGTTGAATCACTTGTAAGTAATCCAAAGGATTCAAATCAGTTTGTGAGATATTGAAAACAGAATAGAACTTTGAAATGCGGATTTCCTTTTCTGCTCCGGTCTCTTCATCTTCAATCACACCTTTACCGTAAAACATGATCGGAGTTCCGGTCTCTTCTGACTTCACCATGCCACCAGCTTGTTTAATCTGTAAAAAGGTAGCAAAGAGCGGATAGCTCCAGCTCTCTTCTATCATTCTCATACCAAGAATTAACTGGTTAGCACCACCCAAGTAAACCCGACCTGTAGAAAGATTTCTGGGTCGCCCGTAAGTAACCCAGGGCTTTACCCACTGATCAAACTTACCCTGTTCAATGAGAGACACGACTTTATCAGTCACCTCTTGTCGGTAATCCCGAACTTTGGATTTCTTCTCAACTGTTGTTTCCATAACAAACTCCTTAGTGCGTAGAGTTTTAACTTCCCACAGGAAGCATTGCACCGGGAGTAAGTGAGAAAAAAGAAAAGGCTCCCTTACCAAGAGGGAGCGCTTAGAGAAGAGTTTACACTCTCTGATTTTGGAACACAGCTTTATAACCTACTGTTCCAGTTCGGGTAGTTACTCTCGTATTGAAATCAAGATCACCACCTGCAAGTTGAAACTCTTTATCTGCTTTCTTGAAAGCAGCAATTGCCGAGCTTAAATTAGTTGAATTTGATACCTCCAACTGAATGTCATTAAGAGAAATTTCCATATTTCCTTCCGACAGCGATAGATTTTCCCAAGAGGGAACCACTGCCGGTGGAAAAAGAAAAAGCCACGCATTAGAACGTGGCTCTATAATGTACCCTGGGGCTCGGACCCAGATTCATGAATAATCACTACTAAGGCTATACTACCTATTTTTCTGACACAGACAGAATCTCAGAACATACTCGTCTATAAGACCCACTATCATTCTGTAAAATAGGTAATCCTACCCTCTCGCTCGCATGACGCTCGCTCGATCGTGATTCCATCACCAACTACGGTATGCATAGATACCAGTTTGTAATGGAATCCCGATACGGGTAAGGATTATTATAAGATTTATTTTGAATAATAATCAGCAAGAAACTGGTTCCAATGAGCGGGGAATTGCCTAACTTTTAATTCTGGTGGGAAAAAACGAATATCACCTGCTTCTCTGTCGTACTTCATTATATTCTTTACTTCTTTCATCAGTCCAGTATTTTTATCTTTAACCATTCGAGTGCCCAACTCTTGTTCAAATCGTCGATTAAATCTTTTGACGATTTTCTTGTGATTTAATTTCTTCGATAAGTAAACCCCCAATTGTTTTACGAATACCGGCACTCCAGCAGCATCACATTGTTCCTTAATCTTTAACATCCATTCTAACTCGGTTGGCCGATACAAGAACTCACCATTATCATTTCCACTTTCACCACCAATAATCACCCAGTCTATTCCTTCCAGTGGCAAATTTGGTATATCCTCTATTAGCGGTTCGACAGAAATAAATCTGACAGCTGCAGGAATATTTTTAAGTATTTCAATTCTTCTTAATTCATGCGTGAGATTCCCTTCAACTGTGACACCAAGCCATACATTATTCCAACCAGATTCTCCCCAATCATGAGGTAATCTATTGCGAATAAGATGAGGTCGCTTGGTTAGTATCTGCCAATGTAAATGAGGTGTATTGTGGATAACTGTCCACGCATCATCCCGCCATTGGTCTGCATTTTTATGAAAAAAGTCTGAGTCAGAGCAGGTGAATATTTTTGCTGGTTCATGATAAGTATATGCTTTGAAAAAATTAGAGTCCTGACTTCTAACAAATAATTCGGGGTCCCTACCGTACCTTAAGTACGCATCACGAAACCAATAGCAATTATAACAGCCACGTGATATCATTCTACAACCATACCAGAAGTTCACAGTATGATCAGTCCATTGAATTTTTGAGTTTTCTGCCATTTTATTTCACTGTTCCAACTCTTGTAGCTTTTGCTCAGCTCAACTTTTAAGTGAGCTGATCCCATCAATGAAATTCTGTAACTCAACTCTATTGGATGCTCGTTGAATAAATGAGCGACCGGAGCTAAAATAGGCTCTATTGGCTTGAATAAATCCAGAATTAGAGACCTGACGCTCATCATTTTCACCCTCTTCTGGTGAACCTTCGGACTCTTCCGAATTTACAGAATCTTCAGGGAATGTTTCTTCCGCATTCATCAAAGCAAGAGCACCATTAATGCTTGTTATTTCAATAGACCTCTCTTGTTGAAAGTTTTCAATGTTCGCCCAGTTTTCATAGATGGTTTGATATTTATAACACTGTGATTTACCTATTCCATATTTTCGATTAACCCACCGGATTAAACGTGCTCGGTCCTTTTTAGACACAGAAGCTAAAATACCACCAATTCGTTTAGCTTTTTCAAGAAAGTCGTGAAATGCGTTTTTAACTTCGGACTCTTTTTCTTGTAACTGCGGAATTAACAACTCTAATTGGCTTACTTCATCTTCAATTCCATCCGTTGTCTCATTCGCATAGCGGTCACGGAGAAGATTCATTCTTTCTCTAAGGTTAATTTGTCCATTGTTACTCATATTTAATTCACCCAAAGACAAACTGATAAATTTTGAATATTATTTATATACTTTTTCCACCAGTGGAAAAACTAAGGTTAATTCAAGCCACATTCCACGAATCAGCCAGTCGCTCTGCCTGTTCCATGATAGTCTGAATTGCATCATCCGTTTGGTCAGCCGGGTAACCATGTTTTTTGAGCAGGCGTTTAACGACAGTGCGCAGTTTAGCCCGTACATTCTCACGCACGGTCCAATCAATCGATACATTTGCTTTGATAGACTTTACCAGTTCCCGGGCAATCTGGCTTAATTCTTGGTCACCAAGCACTTCTTTAACAGTGTCATGGGAACCCAGGGCATCGTAGAAAGCCAGTTCCTGTTCAGACAATCCGAGTTCTTTACTGCGGGCATTTGCTTCTTTAATGGTTTTAGAAAGTTCAATCAGTTCCTGAATAACAGCTGCTGTTTCAATCGCCCTGCTCTTATACTTAGCGATACTCTCTTGCAGCATTTTAGAGAACTCCCTCGATTGAGCTACATTTTCGCCAGAGCGGGTTTTGATTTCATCTTCCAGAAGTTTTCTGAGCATTTCAACTGCCAGATTCTTCTGTTGCATGTTTTTTACTTCTAAGAGAAATTCATCAGATAGAATGCTGATATTTGGCTTTTTAAGGCCGGCAGCTTTGAATACATCGATAACCTCATCTGAGACCAGAGACCTGGAAACAATCTGCTGAATTGCCCTGTTCATTTGCTCTTCAGTTTGAACGCCCATTTTGGTTTGTTTAGAAAGTACCATTTTGACAGATTGAAAGAAAGCCACATCTTCTTTAATTTTCTGTGCCTCTTCATGGGGCATGGCTAATGCCATTGCCTTGGTAAGCTCCGTAACGTATTGAATGAGGTTTTCTTTGCCATTTTCCTGAGCAAGTATATGCTCCTGGGCATCTGGCATCAGAGAAATGCGTTCTTCTGGTGTACCCGTCTTAAATAATTGCCAATTAAAACCATCAAACAGATCACAAACGTGCTCGTATTTTTCCAGCATGATAGAA
The DNA here is from genome assembly GCA_020440825.1 of Leptospiraceae bacterium. GTDB lineage: Bacteria > Spirochaetota > Leptospiria > Turneriellales > Turneriellaceae > JAGRNJ01. The sequence goes on from JAGRNJ010000081.1 coordinate 5,663, forward strand.
ACTGCTTCAGCCTGCGTCAAGGTGGGTTTACCTGCACCGCCATTTTCGGTATAGTTGGCCAAAGCATCTCTCAAGTTATCGGTCAGACCAATATAATCGACGATCAATCCGCTTGGTTTATCTCTGAATACTCGATTTACTCTGGCAATTGCCTGCATTAAACCATGCCCTTGCATTGGTTTATCAATATACATGGTATTGACAGGCGGAGCATCGAAGCCGGTCAACCACATGTCGCGAACAATCACTATTTTAAGAGGGTCATCCGGCTTCTTAAATCTTTTTGCTATTTCATTTCTACGTTCTTTACTGCGAATATGTTGTTGAAAGTTCTCAGGGTCACTCGCCGAACCGGTCATCACTACCTTGAGAATTCCCTTATCTTCATCATCTGAATGCCATTCGGGTCTCAGATTGATTAATTCTTTGTAAAGATCAGCGCAGATTCGTCGACTCATGCAGACGATCATAGCCTTACCTTCTATAGCCGATAGACGCAACTCCCAATGACGCACCAGGTCTTCAGCAATCAGCTTGATACGCTTTGGTGAGCCTACCAATGCTTCGAGTTTTGCCCAACGTGACTTGAGTTTTTCACGTTTGAAGTCTTCCTCACCTTCTGTGATATCTTCAAAGTCGGCATCAAGTTGAGGGATTTCACTCTCTTTGAGTTCGAGCTTTGCAAGCCTGCTCTCATAGTAAATGCTGACTGTGGCACCGTCTTGCACAGCACGCTCAATATCATAGACAGAAATATAATCACCAAATACCGACCTTGTATTTTTATCGGCAAGCTCAATTGGGGTTCCGGTAAAACCGATAAAGCTTGCGTTAGGCAAAGCATCCCGCATATATTGAGCATAGCCATAGCCTATTTTCTTACCTGCAGAGTTGCCTGCGTCGTCTTTGACATCGAGCAGTTTTGCCGCAAAGTTATACTGACTGCGGTGAGCTTCATCTGCAATCACTACAATGTTCTTGCGTTCAGAAAGTAAGGGATGCTTACGTGAATCTTCGGTAGAGTCAGGGAAAAACTTCTGTACTGTCGTGAAGATCACCCCGCCTGCAGCCACCGTAAGTTTGTTTTTCAGATCATCACGACTTTTCGCATTCACGGGTACCTGCCGTATCACTTCTTTACCAAGTGCGAAAGTACCGAACAATTGTTCGTCGAGATCATTGCGGTCTGTGATTACAATAATAGTCGGGTTCTCTAATTCTGCGGTCTGCACAATTCTACCCGCATAAAACAGCATACTGAGACTTTTACCTGAACCCTGGGTGTGCCATACCACACCGATTCGGCGATCTCCCTTATCAGAAGTTGCGCGTATCGTTTCTCTGACAGCATTATTGACCGCATGGAACTGATGATAACCTGCAAGTTTCTTGATGAGATTGCCATCTGATTCTTCAAAGACAATAAAATATCTTAGCAGCTGCAGTAGTCGGGTTTTATTGAAGATTCCCTGAATCGCAACTTTGAGGCTGTTCTTTTCAGAGACCGGGCCTTCTTTATCAATATACCGCCAGGGCATGAACCGTTCATAGTCTGCTGAGATAGTTCCGACCTGCGTTTCAGTGTTATCAGAGATGATCAGAATTTCATTGGTATGGAAAAGAGACGTGATCTGGTTTTTGTACGTTTGCAGTTGATGGTACGCGTCTTTAATCGTGGCATTACTGGCCATATTCTTGAGTTCAATTACCGCGATTGGTAAGCCATTAAGGAACACCACGATATCGGGTCTGCGGTGAAACTGGTTATGCACCACTTTAAGCTGGTTCACTGCCAGCCAGTCATTGTTCTCTGGATTCTCAAAGTCTACCAGTCGAACCGGTGCGTGCTTTTCAACATCCTTCTTTGAATAGGCAACTGTCACCCCATCAGTCAGGTAGCGGTGAAACTGCTGATTGTTGCTGATGAGAGTTGGAGCGTCATTGCGTTTAAGAATGCGGATGGCTTCATCTATCGCAGATTGCGGCAGGTCAGGGTTGATGCGAATGAGGGATGATCGCAATCGATCGTCAAGAATGACCTCTTCCGTTGAGTTGCGTAGACCACCTGGCCCCGGTGGCAGCTGAAGTTCATTGATGGTTTCATAGCCCTCCGAGCCAAACCATTGCATAGCAGCTTGTTCGAGCAAATCTTCTGTGATCTGGCCTTTCGATATTAGTGACACCAATTCATATGACAAAAATGATATGGAAAGTCATTATTTTGTCGATTTACGATCACATTTGTTCGTCTAATACAGCATACAAAGGGGGTACCCAATGAATACTATTGTATACAACTTAACCAGAAAAGATAATGATGCCATTGAGCAATTTATTGACCGCCTTCGAAATCACCTCTTGCAGAAGAAAAGTTCTGTAAATGGTTCTCAAAACTAAATTGTCAGGTTTTAGAGAATTACCTAGTCAGTTATGTCTATCTAGGTAGAAGCACTACCTTATAATTTGAAATAATAATCTTTGATTTTTGTTGACATAAGTTTTCTTCTTTCTTTTAGAAAATTATCATAGTCAGCAAATTCTTTTGTTTCCATACCAACTGGAATACAATGACTATTCAAATTCTTTTCAAGTTCTGCTGCCTCAATAATGGCCCCAAATTTACCTTTGCCAGTTGAAATTTGCTTCATTAGGTCACTAAAGTATTCCTTTGGAGCACGATCTCTAATTGCAATATTGATTTCTGATTGCATAAGAACATAATTGGCAATCTGGTTATATTTACCTCGTGCTAAGCCACCTTTCTTTAGATAGTTCTTAGGGAATAAATGATGAACATCACCCTTATGAGTGAGTAAATCACGCACAGTTATATCTTTTGAAAGAAATCCTTTGTCATTTGCATAAACCTGAGCAGCCAAATAAATATTAAATGCAGGACTTGTTGCAACAGATGTATCCATTGACTGTGGTAAACCTGCATTCCAAAAGCCATCAGATAGGCTGGCTTCTTCAATATTATTTAAGAGCTGTTCGGCACTTGTTTCATGAATTCTTCGAATATCTTGATCATATTGTGATTCAGGGGAACCTGTATATCTGCCTGTTAAAGTTGACATAACTAGCCATCGTCTAACAATCTTTTCAATTAAATTTGAATTTACCTTTTGGGATTGCAGAACAAGGTACACAATATAACAGAAATTTAAATTATTCTGAGATCGAATCATTGATGGGGTTATAAAGCCAGCTGAACGAATAATCATTAAGAATCGCTTGAAACTAGTTTCGTTCATGAATTTCATGATGCCCGATTTTAGTTTTTCAAATGATTCCCGGGCAATTTCTTCTTCATAAGTTTTAGTTACAAAGTTTCTACCAGAAAGAAGCGCAACTAGATCCTGTAAACGTCCCCTTCTGAATTCAGATGTAAATGAAACCCGCAGCATGTCGGTATACGAAGGATCATAGAGGTCATCATTTTCATTTTGTAACCATGACATTTTTTGGAAATACTCTGATTTAGAAAATTCTGAATCATTATCTCTAATGTGCCGAAAGAATTCAGGAGCAACAGCAAGATGACAGAAGTAGTCTATGCATTTTCTTAGCTCAGTTCCGCCGTAAGATTCATTTGCTGCAATCTTTGACATTGCAAAATCTGCCTGACTTAAAACAACTCCTTGGGAGTTAATTCGTATAAATATTTCTGTAACCGTTTCAATATCAAGATCAGAATTTAATTCAATTAATCCAATCGAATTATTTACAATGCCTTTCATTAATTCGAGATTACGAAAAATTTCATCTTCATTCGCATTGGGATTCCTCTGGCAGTATTCACGAACTAGATTGAGCATGCTGGTATTACCATTTATGATTGTCGAGATGTCAGGTACCCATGCGACATCATTGTTTATTGCAGGGTTAGCCACTTCAAATTTTTGTTCCTGGGGGTGAAACGCAATACGGATTCGAGTCGTTTGATACTCTTTATTTACAATTTGATAGCCAAGTAATGCTGCCATTAACGCCGTTACTCTTTGTTGGCCATCGATTAGAATACGCTTACCGACAGATTGCTGCCCATCTTTCAATTTGACATCAGGGTTTCGCCAAGCAATTAAATAACCTACAGGATAGCCAGAATAAAGGCTGTCGATAAGATCACGTACTTTTGCATTTGACCAAACGAATGGACGCTGAATTTCAGGAATAGCAATTTCTCCTGAATTTATCCATGTTAAAAGAGTTTGAATTGGATGTTGGTTTACTGAATATTTTTGAATGCTCATATCTTAGTCCTGCTTGATGCTCGGTATTTTTCTTTTTGACCTGCAACCAGCTCTATATCAAACCTTCGCCGGTCTAAGACTTCAAGAAAACCCATTTCCGAGCCTTTTCCAATATCAATTAATTTTTGAACTTCTCTAATCTTTACATCAGTTTCTTTGCACAAACGTATGAGGTTTTTCTTATCTGTTTTTTCCAAATCGTCCCGCGATACAATGGAGGCAATATATCTTGCTGCTCTAGTATGCTTTTTTGCATACGATTCAAGGCTAGAAAAATTTACATATTTCAACCTTTTTTTCAATCTTTGAACATTCACAGATACAGAAGCAGTAATTTCATCCTGTAGCTTTGAAATAAATTCAAATGAACTTGGTCGTAGTATATGAATAGTTTCATTTTCAACTAATAAGTCAAAATCATTATCGAGAACAAATAGATTCCCATTGTATGACTGTAGAGTATCCGTTATGAACTCAAGAACCCTGTTCCTTTTCTTAATAAGTGCAGTAAACAATGTTGCCCGTCTAATTGCGAGCAAACGATTACCGAGCATGTCTTCAACATCGCAAAAGTATGAATAAATTTCTTTAGGTTTACCCATGATTGCTGAATTTACTTCAATATTTTTTGCTGTAAATAAGCTTTGTATGGCTTTTGCATGGCTACTATCTATGTTCAGTTTTAGATATTCTGTAGCAGCGTGCTTTTCGCTGGGGCTATAAATTGATACTTCACCTAATTTTTCCAGTGAACTTAGCTTATTTACTGTTTCCTGCAACATTGCTACAAAAGTCGTCCGCATCTCAGTGCGAGTCGGTACATAACAATATGTAGATTCATCATCCACTCCAACTCCAAAATTTAACCTATTAATTCTATTAATATCAGTTTCAAGTTTCATTCGTTTTTCTCCCAATATACTGAGTTACTAACTCGATACACATTTATCGTTAGATTAGTTTTAATGTTTTGGCGTTTAGTTATTAGCACAAAAGGTTTTGTACCTGTTATCTTATTTTTAGATTCATTTGGAGTAACGGTGTATACTTGATAACCGAATAATGCAAAAAAAATATTCATATAATGTAAATTTAAATGCAAGAAAAGAAATATTATGAAAGCCAGTGCAATACAAGTTGATAAAAGTTCCCGCAATGTATCTAAATTAGAGGCATAGAAAGGCAATAACATTGCAAAGAGATAGACAATCAGATGCTCACGGTGGTCATGAGCATTTTCAACAACCTTTTTATAGGTCCCTTCCTCTTTTGATTTTGAAAGTCGCCAAATTAAGTACAAATTAGGAATAACAATGAGTGCGATGCAAATCGTTTGGAATATCCATTCTGAAATCAATTTTGTACCCCTCATTGACCAGATAATAAATAAAGGCGTTAAACTGCTGAGAACCATAAAGAAGCGTGGAATCCCTAAACCTTCAGATTGATGCTGCATCACCCCACCCCCGCAACGAATTTCTCAGCATCTTTAATACGAATCTGACCGGAAATGAGCTTGGGAAGCAGAGTGTCTCGCAAATTGGTTAGTGTTTGAGATTCTTCATCATTGGATTTTAGTTTTTGCAATATTTGATCTGAGAAAAGCTGAAATTGATCACAAACTTTAGATGACGGCACAATTACAGGATATTTTAATAATGATTCTGGGGGTACTCTTTGGCGACCACTTGTGCCAGTCATGTTCGAAATAGCAAATTTTCTAAACATTTCGTCACGAGCCAAAAAGTATGTATAGGTCAAACTAAGAGGTTGCTTTGATCGAAGCACAATATACTCGGTAGAGCCCCACGCAATTTCATTGTCATTAAGAAAATCAACAAAGCATGTTTTGCCATTTTCAAGACAAGGTGTAATTCTCGCTAAGAGAGTATCACCATTCATGAATTTTGTACCAGCTTTGAATTCTCTTTTATACCAGTTAACAGCTCTTGCAGAGATATTTGATAAGTTTGACATTTCCAAATAGGACGCAAAACTACCTTTTTTTAAGCTTCTGCTTGGGTTTACCTCAATCACATCCCCCAGCTTCCCCACTCTCCACCCTTGCGGTATATCACCGAGTTCGCTGCTTTGCAGCGAACTCGGGAAGAGTGCGTCAATCTCAAGTGGTAGGCCGGTGGGTTCCCCTCTCATTTTTTTCTTGACCGGATCAAAGTCAACGAACCAGCTCTTGAACAAAGCTCTTGCCAACTCTTCGAGAGTCTGGTTCATCTTGCGATTGAGTTCTATTTTGTCATCAAGGGTGCCTAAGATATGGGCGATGGCTTTCTGTTCGGAGAGAGGTGGAAGATATAAAGGGGCATCTAACCAATCATCCTTTCGTATATGTATCTGAGTTGAACCGACATAAGCGGACTTGATATAAGCTCGGTAAATATATGAGTTCACCCAGTAAACGATGTATCTTTCGTCCACTTTCGAATGATCAAACCTTACGAGATTAGCACCTTGATTGATGCAGTATTTTTGAGAGCTGGGGATTGGTGACAATAGGCCGAGAAACTCCGCCTCTTGAGTTAAGTCTCTTGTTGTGAGCAAATAGTCACCTGGCTCTGTTGTTGGGAAGCCCTTTTTCTCTATCAGATCTTCCGGAAAATACCGCTTCCCACTATGTATTAATCGACCAAACGATTTTACATCCCCTTTTGCTAGTACTGGAACACCTGCGTCTGTGTATTCGAGTTTCAAGAAGGCACTACCACCAGTATACTTTGTAACCACTGACCGAATCGTGGTTTCTTCCCAACAGTTAGTCGCCAAAGCTCGATTCCTTTCCTTCAACTTCGATAGGTATAAACTGATTCGTTCTCATCTAAAACCTAACTCAGTTAAATTACTCTCTATCTGCTTATCGAGCTTCTTTCCCTCGGCCATTTGCTCCCCTAACTGTTTCGTCAGTCGTTGCATCTTTTCTTCAAAGGGCTCGTCATCTTCTTCAATGTCTTCGGCTCCCACATAACGACCAGGGGTGAGCACAAAGTTATGTTCGGCAACTTCCTCTAAAGTGGCAGACTTGCAGAACCCGGATACATCCGCATACTTACTCTTGCGATTGATTTCACTCATTGCGTTGAGATCACCCCGCCAGAGGTGATAGGTGTCTGCGATCTTTGTGATCTCTTCTTCGGTCAGCTCCCGATGAGCACGGTCTATCATACTACCCATCTTGCGGGCATCAATAAACAAAATCTGCCCACTGCGATTACGATAGCCATCCTTCTTTTTATTCTTCGCCAGAAACCACAAACACACCGGTATCTGCGTTGAGTAAAACAACTGCCCGGGCAGAGCCACCATGCAATCAACCAGATCGGCTTCAACCATCGCCTTTCTGATCTCTCCCTCTCCCGAGGTCTGGGAACTCATAGAACCATTCGCCAGAACAAAACCGGCAGTACCCTTGTCAGACAGGTGAGAAATAAAGTGCTGTACCCAGGCAAAGTTGGCATTGCCGGCAGGCGGAGTGCCATACTGCCAGCGGGCATCTTCTTTAAGGCGATCACCACCCCAATCAGAATCATTAAACGGAGGGTTCGCAATGACATAGTCTGCCTTCAGGTCACGATGCTGGTCATTATGAAAGGCATCTGCCCACTGTGCCCCGAGATTGTTATCAATACCACGAATCGCCAGATTCATTTTGGCCAGTCGCCATGTGGTTGAGTTTGACTCCTGCCCATAGACAGAGATGTCTCCCAACTGACCGCCATGCTCTTCGAGAAACTTCTCGCTTTGCACAAACATGCCGCCACTGCCACAGCATGGGTCATACACTCTGCCCTTATACGGGGCCAGCATATTTACCAGCAACTGCACCACACTGCGGGGAGTATAGAACTGGCCGCCTTTCTTGCCCTCTGCTGAGGCAAACTCAGAGAGAAAGTATTCATACACCCGCCCAAGGATGTCTTTCGATTTGTTCTCTTTATCGCCGAGACCAATGCCTCCGATTAAATCAATGAGCTCACCCAGACGCTGTTTATCCAGTGCAGGTCGAGCGTAGTTCTTAGGCAGTACCCCTTTCAGGTTGGGGTTGTCTTTCTCAATGGCCTCCATGGCATCATCGAGCAGTTTGCCAATCTCTGGCTGTTTGGCCTTGCCCTGTATAAAGTTCCAGCGTGCCACTTTGGGTACCCAGAAGATATTTTCTGCAATGTACTCATCTCGGTCTTCAGGGTCGGCACCCTCTTCAACCTCTGCCAGTAACTGTTTATGTTTTTCGAGAAATGCGTCAGAGATATATTTGAGAAAGATGAGCCCCAATACCACGTGTTTGTACTCTGCGGCATCCATATTATTCCGCAGTTTATCAGCAGCCTTAAATAGAGTGGCCTCAAAGCCCAGGTCGCCTTTCGTATTCGAGGCGGATGGCTTGCTTTTCTTAGCAGGTGCCTTCTTGCCAGAGGCAGCCTTTATATCAGTATTACTTTTAGCTGTGCTCTTGGCATTGCTCTTTGCAGTTGCCTTCGCTGTTGTTTTGGGCATAAACCATTTTCATAAAATGAACTTGGGAAGTACAGTATGATTTTTGACGCTGGTCAGGAGATGACGGTTTTTCCACTGGTGGAAAATAGATATTGTTGTCCCACAGTCAACCCTCTGTGCAGATTGTGGGATTTAGGAGACTCTATATTAACCCCGGATCATGCTCCTTTTTGAAAAATATAAATATTATTTTATGATTAATTAAATCTGATAATATGTTGACAAAATGTTTACCAATCAAAACATTTTTCCAAAACATCAAGGAGATTTTGAATGAGTAAATCATTAATGACTACTGGCGAAAAGGCTATGTTTATGTATAGCACTTGGAATAGCAGGCAAACTGCAAAGTTCTCAAGAGAGACTGCTGCGAACACTCGGG
>JAGRNJ010000082.1:0-3564 GCA_020440825.1 Leptospiraceae bacterium
CCCAGCCATTTTCTCCATGCAATTTTTATTTCATCCATTGATTTGGCATTCATTAAATCAGAAGGCAAAGGGTTACCCAGTAGATCACTAATCGTCATTTGCGGCTGCCCATGCTGTATAGCACGCTTGATTTCTTTGATCGAATACCCGGCCAGAACTCCCATAAGAATTGCACTGGCCGTTTTTCCCCTTCCCGGGCCCCCGATAAACAATAAGCGTCTTCGAGTCACAAGGTTCAACAGTGGCATTAACACAAAACTTGAATAACTTTGTGCGGTCGGCAGAGTAACTTTTGTTCTGCCATTATCAAAAGCAATTGATTGAGCAGGCGCATCATGATATTCAATATCATAGAAAGGGGAAATAATTGCATAATTGGTTATCCAGAAATATGCCTGGCGCAATTTTTCATCTAAACGTGGGCGTATATTGCTTTTACCTTCTGCGCTTTTTTGAGGCGAGAGGGGACCAGACAAGAATTCTTGAAGATCAAATCGATTTCCCGATTTTTTCTTTTCAGTACCCGGCAGAGTAGGCGATTCAGAGATTTTGGCATTTTGAGCAAATGCATCTTTCGATTTCATTATCGATAAAATCGGGCCAGTATGGCATGTCAAGCCGGCATTTTATTCGAACCTTCTTATCAATTAAGTTGTTGTCATTGTCAAATTTGTTCTGATTCTGCCGGTAAGATGAAATATCTATTGAAAATTGTTTTTCTGGGCACGATGCTTATCAGCACCCAGAATTGTGCAGAAGGGAACACTGCCGCTAAATTCAAAGGTGGCAGTATTTCTGTCTCTGAGGTTACTGAAGCCGCTCAAATGGAACTGTTTCAGGTTCGTAAACAGGAATATGAAATTAAAAAAGGTGCGGTACAGGAAATGCTCTATGAGAAAATTCTGGCCGCAGAAGCAAGCAAGCAGGGCAAAACTGAAGAACAACTGCTTGAGAACTATTACAAAGAAAAACTGACATTGCCGCCTGAAGAACAATTAAAAGCAATCTTTGAAGCAAACCGCCAATATTTTGCAGGCGGATCATTTGAAGATAATCGCGGCAGACTGGTTGAAGAAATCAGCAAACAGCAAAAAAATCAGCTGAAGCAGGAATATATTTCTTCCCTTTTTTCTACTTATGAAGTAGAGATTACATTGCCTGAGCCCAAAGCACCCAAAATCGATATCAATATCGAGAACGAGCCGTACTGGGGTAAAGATTCAGCGAAAGTGGTGATAGTCGAATTTTCTGACTTTGAATGTCCCTATTGCAAGCGAATGCAACCTGCTATTGCCCAATTAAAGGCAGAATATTCTGATAAAATCAAGTGGGTTTTTAAAGATTTCCCACTCGATTTTCATCCGCAGGCGATGAAGGCTCATATTGCCACCAATTGCGCACAGCGACAGGACAAATACTGGGACTATCAGCAGCGGGTCTTTAATCAACCTTACAAAGCAGATCGCAGTTTAGACCTTTCAGAAGAATTTTTAACAAAAACTGCCTCAAGCGTAGGCCTGGATATGGGTAAATTTCAAAACTGTCTTAAAGACACAGACGGATCCATCCGCCAGAAAATTCAAAACAGTCTTCAATATGCTCAAAAATTAGGAGTTCGGGGTACCCCAACCCTCTTTATCAATGGGGAATATTCCAGTGGTATGATGAGCTACCAGGACCTGAAAGCCAAAATAGACTCTTTATTGTGAACTTCAAGGTAACAGTACTTGGCAGTGGCACTTCAACGGGAATTCCCATTGTCGGGTGTCATTGCAAAGTCTGTACCTCAAAGAACAGTAAAGACAAACGACTGCGGGCATCTTTGCTCATTGAAACCCATGAGCAGAAAATTCTGATCGACAGTGGTCCCGATCTACGTTACCAGATGCTCAGAAATCAAATTGACAATATTGATGCAGTACTCTATACTCATTTTCATTACGACCATCTGGGTGGGCTCGATGATTTACGGCCCTTCTCACAAAGGCGGGCAAATGGTCTCGACTGCTGGTGCAACGAGCAGACTTATGATGAAATCTTGTCAAAATATCCATATTTGAAGAAAGTTTCAGGAAACCATAACCTGCCAGTGATACACTTAAAAAGATATGAAGGCAGTCTTGCTCACGGTTATAACATACACAGTTTTGGTTCGCTGCAGATAAAACCGATTCGTTTGATTCATGTGCCACCTGATATTGTTTATTCAGTTGGCTTTGTAGTAAACGAAAGATTTGGTTATTTGACAGATTTTCGAATAATTCACGATGATGACCTTGAGTTTCTGCAGAATCTTGAAGTTCTTTTTATCGGAGCTCCCCTTGCTCGGCAGCATCCTACACACTGTACCCATTCGGAAGCATTAGATTACTTTGAGCGTTTTAAGGTGGCAACAGGAGTTGTCGGTCATTTAGCCCATAGTTTGTCACATGATGAATTAACTGAGAAATGGTCAGGACGCGCAGTTCCTGCATACGATGGTCAGGTTTTTTCTTTCGCCGATTAAAATAAATAGAATCTTGTTGAGAGAATTTACTTACAACTAGAAATATTTCTTGACCCTTTCAAGAACACTTGCTGGTATTCCGATAGTATAATAGAACAAGTTGCGCGTTATCAATTTATCGACAACAACTTGGATGTAAACCGCTATTGCAAAAGCATCGCGGTTTTCAGAGGTAAAAATGGTCAGAATCAGAAATAAAATGACTACACTTTGGCTGCTAGGGGCGATTGCTTCTATCATCGGGTCTGCTGCCTTATTGGCTCAGAAAATCGTAGATCCGCAGATTATAGCCCAGCAAGAAGAAATACAAAGACTGGCTAGAGAATCAGGGTATGGAGATATTGAAATCGACATGCTGCACCGGGACATCTCAAAACTGATCGGCGAATTGCTGGTACCTAAACTCGCATATGACGATCCTGAACAAGACCGTCCCTGGGATTTGAACGTTAAACCGGGAGAAGAATTCATCTTGAAAATCGCCCAAGGGGAATCAATAAAAGCAATCTCTGAACGATATATATATGACGGAGACCTCTATCTGCAGGCAGATAACGCTGGTAAATTGCAAAAAGTTGAGTTCAGATTTACGCGTACCAACCCATTGGGCTACCGATACAAAGAAGAACGCCGTGACCTGGTTAACCCCTCACCAAACTTTACACCCGAAGAAAACCCTGATACAGTAGACAGAAATGATGATATTACTCTCACATATTATGAGATGAAAGACGAACAAACCGAATTTAAGAAAATCAGTGAATTTACCCTGAAAGATATTCAATACTTTGACAAACAGATGATGATCATTGATGCATATAAAAAATATCTGCGCAGAGCTCGAAAAAGACTGGAACAATCGGTGTATGACCGTAAATTGAGAGAAAAGATCAGAGTTCGGCATATGTTGTCTTTCGAATAAAGTGAAAATTACAGTTTTTGAAACAATTGTAAACTTTGGGCGCATGATACGGTTATCGCATACCGTTTTTGCGCTTCCTTTTGCTCTCGCGGCAGCGACCTTCGTTTTTAAGAACGATCTCGCCGAATTTGAATGG
>JAGRNJ010000082.1:3664-14358 GCA_020440825.1 Leptospiraceae bacterium
GTATTGGCCTTTACCGGCATGCGCAGTTTTGCAATGGCATATAATCGTATTGCGGATGCAGAATTAGATGCTAAAAATCCCCGAACATTTAATCGAGAAATTCCTGCAGGAAAATTAAATAAAAAGACTGTAATTTTATTTGCTGTACTGTCATTTATTTTCATGGCAGTCTTTGCATATCTTCTAACACCATGGGCTTTACTCTGCTCAATTCCCGCTGCATTTATTGTTGCAGGCTATAGTCATGCAAAACGGTTTACATATTTGTGTCATATTTGGCTTGGTCTTGCAATTGGCCTTGCACCTCCCGCAGTTTACCTTGCTCTTACACTGTCGATTCCCATCACCTCACTGATTCTGATGGCAGTGTTAACCACGTATATAGCCGGCTTTGATATTCTTTACTCTCTGCAAGATATGTATTTTGACAGGGCCAACGGCCTGCACAGCATTCCCGCCAGGTTTGGTGAAAACACTGCATTAGCTGTTTCTGCTGGGCTGCACTTTCTGACAGTTTCAGGGTTAATCGTTCTTTGGAAAATTGAAAACCTGTCTTTCACCTACCTTATCGGTGCAGTTGTATGCGCGTTAATCGTGAGTGAAGAGCACAGAGTGGTTGGTTGGGGTAAGTCTTTAAGAAAAGATAAAATTCCGGTTGCTTTCTTCAATTACAATTCTGCATTTAGTATTCTCTTTTTTGTGATTATTCTGGCAGACTGGTTTTTTCCCCTCGGATAAAATGGAAACTACCAGAGAAAGACATATTCTCGCATTCAGCGGAGGGTCGGGATCTGGTTATGCTTTGAGACTTTTAGAGCATGCTTCGCTTATGCCGCATGATTTTCACCTGGTATTTTCTGATAATTTTTTCAGGGTCCTTGAAAAAGAATTCAAATTACCAGCAGATTTTGACCAGTCTGCTTCGATCACAGTAAGTAAGGTACACAGTTTATTGAATTTTCTATTCGGTTCGAAAGATCGCGAAAACAACTTTAAAATACTGCCGTTTCGGGACATTGGCAGCGAAGCAGCAAGTGGTTCTGCAAGCTATAAATCAATGGCCATTGTCCCCTGCTCAATGAAGACACTGGCATCTATTTCAGCCGGAATCACAACAAACCTGATCGAAAGAGCTGCAGATGTTTCATTGAAAGAACGCCGAACTTTAATTCTGGTTCCAAGAGAGACTCCGTATAGCCTTATTCAAATTCGAAATATGGAAACGTTAACTCTGGCGGGTGCCACCATAATGCCGGCTTCTCCCGGTTTTTACCATAAACCTGAGAGTTTCAACGATCTCTATGACTTTATCGTCGATCGTATTCTACAGCATATGAAACTTCCCTACCGAAAAATCACTCCCTGGCAGGGTTGAAGCTGTCAAAGACGGTTTAGAGTTGTGCTTTCATTCAAATAGAATTCACGCAATTTCATTGCTTCGGCCTCTGAAACCCCACAGACATTTCGCAGCACCATGATCTGCCATGCCTCTGATCGTCTGGTATTGACTATAAATCTTAATATAGAGCTCAATACACCCCTCTCAGAAATTCCGCCCAAAGCAATTTTCTTTCTTTGAAAGTAATCTGAATCTGGAGCCAGTGAATTGAGGGCTGCTGAAACCGTACGTTTTTCGGGTTTCTGAGGCAATGTCTCATCTTTCATTATTTTCTGTATACGGGAATCAATTTTGGCAAAAACACCCTCTGAAATGTCATATTTCCTTCCCAGGGAATACAATCCCTGAGGAGTACCCTGTCGAACATATTCCATACGCAAAGGAGGGGCAGGTTTAACTACACCTCTGAGTAAGATTTTGCGCATTTCATCTATAGATTTATTTTCAATTGAAGCCAATACTTCGACTATTTTTTCAGCATAATCCTTTTCAGAACGAAACCCATACCAGGCTTTCTTCAACTTTTTTCCATATTCAGCGTCCGGGGCTCTGCGCATATCCTGGCCCATTACAGTCAATGCCGCCATTCTCAATGGTGGTGCGCTACCCTTATTCAAGGTGATTTCCTGAATTCTGGCAGCTCCTTCAGTACCGTAACCGATTTTCAAAGACTGAATTGCAAGATTCCGAATATTAGCATCTTCTGCCGTACTGGCAACCTGTACAAGTTGATTTTCTGTACTAGAGGCAACCCCAGTTTGACCAGCAGCGTTTGAACGGGTAAAGATGCCTCCCAGACTCTGAACAATCAAAGCATCCCTCTGGCTGTCTTTATTCAGATTTTTTACTAACAAATCGAGAGAACGTTGATCATCAATCGTTCCCAAAGACTGAATTTCTTCGGGTAGTATTTCAGAGTATTGTTGAAAATTTGATTCAATTGTTTCTAACAGTTCCTTCTCTTTCTGCTTTTTCTCGATACTGGTATTTTTTAAGAACGACAGAACGGCCTGTCCGCGACGGGCCGGAATTCTATCTTTCATATATTTTCGAATAATTTCAACTGAATTTGTGGTGGGTAATACTGCCAGTTCTGCAAGAATTTTAACATGAATATCGGGAGATTGGGGCGGAGGGTCTATACTGAGAGCTTTTTCCATCGCGAGATAAGCACTTTCATTTCCCGATCTGGCCTCATCACTGGCAATTTTCAAGGTTTGCCGGTCTTTAATGGCCAGAGAAGAACACTGGGCCAATAGTATCAGAATAACCGGAAAAAGGCATCTTGTTTTAAGTTTCATAATCATATATAATATCGACAGTTACAATTAAATATTTACAGCATAATGGCCGATAATATAAGCAGGGTATCATCTGCACAAAAATGGACATCCGCTCAAGATCGATCGGCAATGCAGGTAAATACTGAAAGAACTTAAACATGAAAGAGGACAATATGACAGCGTGGGTAAAAACAATAATTGCAACAGCATTATTTTCATTTCTAACCGGGTCTGTTATCTGGGCCGAGGCAGTCAGCGAAAAAGCAAAATATAAAAGAGCAGAAAGCCTCGAACAACTGGTGTATCTGGATGTTCCCGTACAAAATTTTGGCACAGATGATACGAAAGCCGCCTATCAAGAATTAAAGAAACAATATAGCGTTGCCCTTGCTTTTTACTTCGAAGATAATTATCTCGAAGCCTACCGTGGTTTTCTGGATATTCAGGCAAAAATTGAAAAATTATATGAGCAGATAAGCCTGCAGTATATTGATCGTACTTCCATCTTACTGCAGTCGGCAATTGATGGTAAAACCGGTGCAGAGGCCGATGGCAGTGCTCCCGCAGATGGCGCCGAGAAACCAATCAATGACCCTAAAGGTGCAGTTGACGTCGAATTTCAGTACAACCGTCGCCAGGATGTCGTAAAGAGATTCGGGCATGATCGTGAAGCTCCCAAAGAAAAGCCACTCTATGATACCAAAGAATACTATTATGCAGTTGATAAACAGGCAATTATCAATAATCTCGATGCCGGTTATGAGTTACTTGGCAACGCCAAAAGAGCACGCCAGGAAGCAATGGACCTCGAGAAATGGCTCGAAAACGATAAACCAATTGATCCCAGAATGAGAAAGATGAGAATTGATAATTATAAAGCCGCCATCGATGCATGTCGTCAGGCTAAATTGAATGGCATAAAGGCTTTTCAACTATTAAGACGACACGATATTTATAAAGTACAGACTGAATTTGCCGAAAACTTTTATGCGGTAGAAAAACGCCTATCTCCGGTTTTTGATCTTCGAATACCGGCAGAGTATCGTATTGATTTCAATGATTCTTACAACAAACTGCATAATGACGAAACTAAATATAAACTGAACAACGAGAATATCGACGGTAAAGAGAAAAAGCAGGGTTAGTAATCACAAATTGACTAGAGGGCATTTCGCAAAGTCGAAAAAACAACCGTCGAAATTTAGAAATGCCCTAGAGTGAACTGCTTTCCCGCGCTGAATTTCTTACAGATTTGAAGAAAAACGAGAAAGTCTGAATCACCTTAAACAGAGATTTTATCAGACGCAATGAAATCGTTGCTTCGCCATGGGAAAGAAATGGTGAGATACACACTGTACTCTTAACTTTCAATTCCTGTAGATAGTGAAAGAATTTCAAAGATTGCTCAGGGTGAATCACAGTATCTTTATGACCGTGAAACAGGGTGACGGTACATTGCAAATCTTTTGCAGCCTTGAACATATCATATGCCGTCTCTACTTCAACCATCCCCTTTCTTGCTTCCAGAAATTTTTCATTTCTAAAGGAAGAGTCATGCAATAATTTTTCTATGAATTCTTTTTCATCATTAGATATCTGAGCATACAGTTTATCGAGCTGTTCACCTTCGTTCTTATGCCAATTATCATGAATAGCGGCCGTTAGGGCTTTTTTGACAGTATCATTTTTACCAATTGCAATTTCTATAAAATTCTTAAGTATAATCAGTCGAGCATAGCTATCACATTCGTCAGCAGTAAATAGATACTCCAGAGTTGAGCTGATATCAGAAAAACTGCCTACAGTACAGATAGCTGAAACATGCTCTTTCACAGAGTCCCTGGCCGCGGCGCACATACAAATCGAACCCGAAAAAGAAGCTGAGAAAAGTGCAATTTTTTTGATTTTCAATGATTTACAAACTTCTGCAATCAGAAACTCCAGTTTTGTTATACTGTCAGAGGTAATGATTGCCTCACGAATTTCATCAAATAGTGGTGATACAACTCTAAAACCAACCAAAGACAAAGAACGTAAAAGATTTACCTGTCGAGGATCTCTGTGCCCTAAAGGCGACATGCCATGCAAGAAAAGGATAGTACCCTCTCTTCTTTTTCGCAATGGCGGGTTATAAATATCGCAAGCTATTTGCTCTTCTGCTCGGGTTTTATAAATGACTTCTTCAATTGAAACACCGGGCTGCACTCCGCTTTGTTGAGCTTTTAAAAATTGTATTGTACGTGCATGCGTTTTCATTTCAGTTCTTAAACAAAGGAAACTGGAGGGTCGTAGACATTATTTGATCTTGAACATTAAAATTGAGAGATATGGCTCCGCCATGTTTAATCATTACCTGCCTTACCTTTGTAAGACCAAGGCCGCTCTCCATGGCAGAATACTCTTCCATAAGACTGACAGTCAGGCGCGAAAAGGGCTCAAAGGCCTCTTCAATAGGATTTTTACACATGGCTGGCAATTTTGCATGTTCTTCAGTTACAGTGTTTTGAATTTCAACCTGAATAACATCATTAAGCATAGAAATTGCAAACGTGATTTGAGAGCCTGGTTTCGAAAACCTGGCACCGTTCAGGATAATTTCATCAAAACAAGTTTCTATCAAAGAGGGATTTCCATACATAAAAATACCGGCATTCTCTAAAATCTTATTGTCTATCTCGAGTATATGTGCTCGAATCTTTAATACTCCTGAATTTGATTCCTGTAAAGATGCTAACATCGATGTAAACTCTTGCCAGTCAAATTCACGCATTTCTAAAGCACTGGTTTGTAGTTTATGAATTTCCTGTAGAGCTCCCAGTATTTTTTCACCAGTGCGTGCATTTTGCTGTAAAATCGGGAAAAAAGCTGCAGGTAGTTTAATAAAATCACCATCTTGAATTGCCGAAGACTGCATCAACTTGATCAATGATATCATTGATCCAAAACCCGAACCTTGATTCAAAATAGTATGCAAATGACTGACAAATCTGTAGTACGTATTGTCACAAACTGCAGTAGATTCAGCAGAATGATCATCACTCTCTGATCGATAAATATTTGAATAATTTTCAGCCAAAGACAATGCACGCTTAACTTTCTGAATGAAATCTGATTTTTGAAACGGCTTTAAGATAAAATCTGAAATTCCCAGTTTCAACAGCGGCAGTATAGAACGAGCCGACCGATCTGAAGTTAAAACAATGATCTCACTACGGGCCGACTGATGAGACAGGTACTCAATCAATTGTATTGAATCTGAACCAGCAAGATTAAGATCGACAAGAATCAATGAATATTCCTCTTTTCTGCAGGAAATCAATGCTTCTTGCATTGATCTTGAGACAGAATATTCAAGATTCAGATTTTCGAGAATCGTACCTGCAATTAATATTGAAACTTCTTCGTCACCGAGAAATAATATCTTATGATTCATTTGCTTTTTCCTTTTTTCTGGTGCGATGCCAAATAGCATAAACTAAAAAGCCCGTTAAAACAGCACCTGATCCAAATGCGGCCTTTTGCCAACCGTCTTTTCCGAAAACAAATGTACCAAAAATAATGAATGCAACTGCCATTAAGTAAAAACCAGGAAAATAAGGATACCCCAAAGCTTTGTACATTAAGGTATGCTTAATAGAATGAATGTCATGAGAAGAGCCGAATCTGAATCGTAAGATGAAAACTGAACTGATTGTCAAAAAGCTTAAAAAGAGAATCACCAGCGTTGTTAACTGTAGAATAGCATCAATATCTTTAAAGGCGAGAATGAGTACAGATGCCCATAGTGCCTGGGCCCATAAACCCCTTGAGGGTGTTCCATAGCGGGGATGCAGATGCGCGGCAGATTGCAAAAAGATCTTATCTCTGGCCATTGCCATATAGATTCTGCTGCCCGCAAGTATGGTTGTATTTATACTGCCCAATATCAGTAAAATTATTAGCATTGCCAAAACATTGCCAGCGGCTGAGCCCAGGACAGAACCCATGGCTCTGTTCACCACATCACCAGGGTTTGGTCCTATCAGGTCAGTAAACGGAATAGTGGCAAGCAATGAAAGACAAATCAAAAAATACAGTGCAAAAACCACGAGAATACCGATCAGCATTGATTTAGGAATTACTTTCTGTGGATCTTTCATATCTTCAGCCAGATAGAGTGTAACATTCCAGCCAGTGTAAGTAAAAAACACCGGTATCATCGCCGGCGCGATCATCGACCAGATCGATTTCTCGGTTGTTACCGATGTATAGGAAAAGTTTGTCGCAAGCATTTGCGACTCACCACCCTCAATGAAAAATGCCCGACCAATTATAACAGCAATGACGAGAGTTAAAAAAAATGCTGGAGTATACGTGATCACCTTCTGCATTCTAAGACTCTGGCTTATTCCCCGATAATTCAAAAATGTCAGAAAAAAGATAATTCCGATTGCAATCAGTTGATGCATATATAACGTGTAACCGACACCAGGTATGCTCAATACCTCAGCAGAAACAGAGGGCCCGAAGAGAGATTGTCCCTGGTATTGTACTACGCCGGTCGCAAACACTGCTATAGAACCAGTAAAAGAAAAAAAGAAACTTAAGTATCCGTATAGGAATCCCCATGGTAAACCCCAGGTTTTTCTTAAGAAGACGTAATCACCGCCGGCATGAGGCATTGTCACCCCTAATTCGGCAGAACTCATGCCACCTGCGAGTGCAATTAAACCACCAAAAAACCAGACAACTAAAAACAACCAGGGACTGTCTGTCGATTGGGCCACCTGTGCAGGCGTCAAAAAAATGCCAATTCCGATCACATTGCCGATAATGATGGATACCGCGTCAGCTACCCCGACTCTTCTTTTTAAAATATGTTGATCAGACATTGCCGCTCACCAAACCCATATGGAAAACGTATCGCAAAGTAAAAAATTTCTGTACGAAGCCATATTGATCGTTTCATTGAACAATGGCGGCTCAATTTAGAGGCAAACTCACTTATACTATAGACGGAGTCTTGAACGAAATTGTCTGGGGAAAAGAGAAAAATGTCCAGAATAACGATTTGCAATTCAATTCAAGAAACATCAGTTCTTCAAAAGGCGAAGTCTATAGAATCGAATTGCTTCCAAGAGGCAATACAAGAATAAGTTTACAGGATTTTTTGCTGGAAATTCCGCTTTCTTTCGATGAACAAACAAAAATTTTTGTGAATGGCTTTCAAAGCTGGACAGAAAGCAGGGAATATTTACCGCATGAAGAAATCCCTGACCTCAGTTTTTTAGCAGGGCTTTTATTGAAGCCGTATGGTGATTATAATTTTCGAGAGAAGGGCAATTCTTTGCGTTCCTGGAGTTACACCTATTTACGAAAAAAAGATTCTTCTGACATACAACTTTTCGGGTCACTTACAGAAGAGGGGGGTTACACTTATTTTGAATTTTCGAAAGAGCGTGATCTACTGATCATACGCAAAGACATTGCAGGCAGAGTTCTCTCAGGACCTTTTCCTGTTCTTTCACTATTTATGTTTTCAGGCAGTGAGTCATCCGTATTTGCCCAATACTCACATATGATGGGGGTAACCCCTGTGCGACCACTGAACATACGCCAGAATGTAACCGGTTTTACTTCATGGTATAACTATTACACAAATATCTCTGCTTCTGTATTACAGAATTGCCTGAATGAATTCATCAAAAATTCAGTACCAATCGAATATTTTCAGATTGATGACGGATGGCAGGCTGCGGTTGGTGATTGGCTGGAATGTAATTCAAAGTTTCAATCGAACAAAACCAATCATCTTGCAGAGTTAGTGACAAAAATTCACGATCAACAAATAAAGGCAGGGTTATGGCTTGCTCCATTTATTTGTGAAAAAAACTCCCGTATTTTTAAAGAACATTATGAATGGGTACTGAAAGACAAGTCTGGCAAACCTATAAAGGCTGGTTTTAATCCGTTGTGGAGTTATACTTTTTTTGCTCTTGATTTTTATAATCTGGAGTTCCAGGATTATCTTAAACAGGTTTTCAACCGGGTTTTTCGAGAGTGGAACTTTGATCTGGTAAAACTCGATTTTCTGTATGCCGTTGCCCTGCAGCCAAAAGAAGATAAAACGCGTGGAGAGATAATGACCGAAGCGATGCAATTTCTAAGAACCCTCTGCAAAGGAAAAGAGATTCTCGGCTGTGGTGTTCCTCTATTGCCAGCAGCCGGCCTCGTCGATTATTGTCGTATAGGTGCAGATGTACATCTGTCATGGGAGAATAGCCTGCTCGCAAAAAATAATTACCGTGAGAGGGTCAGTACCTATGCTTCATTACAATCGACTATATCCCGTAGACAATTGAACGGGCTCTGGTTTAGAAACGATCCCGATGTAATTTTTCTGAGAGATGAAAAAAGAACAGGAAAACGAAATCTAATTGGCCTGTCTCCCGCAGAACGCCAGACATTATTATATCTGAATTCTTTATTTGGCGGTCTTATATTTACTTCAGATTCTTTACAAACCTATGATGCAGAAAAAATAAAACAGTACCTTTCATCTTTTCCGTCTCGAAACATGAAAATCTTAGAAACAAGGTCTGAAAAAGATTTATTCATTTTCAATTTTTTGAATGTCCAGGGAATGATGTTAATTTTATACGCCAATCTCAGCAATGAAGCCCGGGCAATATCTTTGCCCGAAGGCTTGAAGTATCTCGCAACTCTGGACCAGTTCACTCTTGAAAGAGAGCTTACACTACAACCTCACGAAAGTCTTCTCATCAATGTCGTTCGCAAAGAAGGTTTTGCAGGCTCAACTGGGCATCTGTTCCCGGGCAATGAATGGGAAACTTTTCAAAAGACAGGAACCCGGTATAGAGTTGCCTTGCACAGATCGGCATTGCATAAGCCATTTAAATTGTACCTACTCTTAAATGGCAGAACAAGAAATATTGCTGTTAACGATATTAAAGGTGAAATATATGACTTTTCGGGATACCAACTTGCTATGCTGGAATACCAGGGAGAAAAAAAATGATTAAACTTTACGGTCATCCGCTCAGCGATTATGCAACAAAGCTGAAAATAGCACTGCTTGAAAAAAATATTGATTTTGAAGAAATCAAACAATATCCGAGTAGAGAATCAGATTATGTTAAATTTTCCTATACGGGCCGTATTCCTGTTATCGAAACAGAAAACGGGGTACTGGGCGAATCGAGTGCGATTCTTGAATTTATTGAAGAAGAATTCCCGGCAATACCTTTGTTACCTGAAAATAAATTTGAGAGAGCCAGAATTAGACAAGTTGGTTCGATTATTGAGAATTATATTGATTTACCAGCGCGAAAAGTGTACGCAAAGTATGTTGCGGGAAAAGAATTCGATTCTAATGATATTGAATCGGCGAGAATTGAAATTGAGCGGGCAATAGAGGCATTGAATAGCTTAAACTGCTTCGAAAGTTATGCAGCTTCTAAACAGTTCTCATTTGCCGATTGTATTGCACTTGCAATTATTCCGTTGGTGAATGACTATCTTGAGGTTCTCACTGACATTAAGGTTATTTCTGAATTGAATAATTTTGCGAATTACTATGAAAGAATCATGAGTGAAAAAACTTATATGGGCCGAATTGAAAAACAACGCAAACTACTGCAAAAAGCCATTGCAAGAGTTAGAAAATAATCATTCGTACTTTAATGTTCACTGTTTTCAGGAATACCCTTGCCGTGAAGGTATTTTAACAGTGAATGATTGTTATATTGAAAAATCATAAAATCTTTTCTTTTGGTCGCGACTAACTTCTCTCCGAAAAAATGCGTCAAAATAAAAACTATTAATAAGTACTTAATTTTCATGGTTTAGTCCTTGCAAAAAATTTTTCAGGGTCAAGACTCAGGCACAGAATTGAAATGTCATCGCTTTCAGTGGGGTCAACGATAGATGCCTGAACCCGTTTAACAATTTCGGGTATCTGCTTTTCGGGCGATAAATTTACTGTTTCAGCAATCCACATCTGCAGTGTCTTT
>JAGRNJ010000083.1 GCA_020440825.1 Leptospiraceae bacterium
TGAATCCACAGTTGACCGACCAAAAAGGGAGATTCAACATGAAAAAAATATTACTATCGCTTTCTCTACTGGCATTTTCTGCCGGTTTACTTTTCGCAGACGGCTCAAAATCTGATGCTGCCTCATTTGACTTTTGTGAAAACCCGGAAATCGAATTTGACTAAAAATTTTTCCAGAAGCTGATTTTCTCACACTGAAAATTAACACTGGTTTAGAGAATCTCTGGGTTCAGAGATTCTCACTTTAAGAGCAATTAACTCTAACCTCAATAACTATATTTACTTCAAAATTTTCTCTTGCCAGTTTCATGATTTCAAGATTACTGACGCATGCGTCATAAATTTAATATTGTTCTACTCTCTTTTCTGATTCCGGTCTTCACACTCAGTGCTTTGGTGACATTCCGATCGGCTTTTTCGGCATTTGATCCCCAGGGTGTTCAAAAAACAATTTCTGTGGTAGATGCTTTTCGCAATATAATGAACGGGGTAACCTCTACCCCCCGTGCCAAGAAATTTATTGAGTTTATTTCTTCTTCTCTCGAAGATTTTGATTTTTCAGAAATACATGATTCAGACTGGCTAAAACCTTCGAGCAATCAGTTTCGTGCAATTACTCTTGAAGGCAAACACTCCGGAGCCAAGTACATTCTCGATGTTACTGAAAAGGCCCCCCAAAGTCTGGATATTTCTAAGACAGGGAACTCGTCTTTTCAGTATGCAATACGCAAAAATGAAAAATCAGTGGTTGAAGGCTCCAGCAGTTTTGGTGCCCAAGTAAATTTCAGATTAGCGAGTGGGCATTTGAATGATAAAAACGTGTTTCAGTTTTTGTCTAACCTTTTATCTCTGCTCGACGCAGAAAACCTGAACAGTTTAAAGCCCTCGCCCACAAAATATTTCTCTAATCAGACAAAAGAAAGCCGTACCCTGGTCGACACAGCTGCTGGCGATTTCCCCTCTTTGATGAGCTTTTTAAATGAGTACACTTCGCTGGCCAGTCTTGTAAACATAAAAGAAATCAACGGTCAAAAATATACCGATTTTCAAATGGTTGGTAATCTTAAAGAGTCGGCAGTAGACAAGTCTTACCCCGAAATGATGGACTGGATTGACGATCTCGGCGATCTGGTGAAAATTTACTTTTATTTATATGACTCAGCCGGGAATAGAATTCTGTACTTGACTCTGGACCCTGAAACCAGAGAACTCAAATTCGGCTTTTTTACAGCGGGGGGTAAAATTATTCCTGCGGCCCGAAATGGCCGGCCTAACTTTGATGCCGCTTTTGTTCCTGCAGAACTGACCTCAAAAAGCGTCACAGCAAACGTTCGAATATCTGCAAATATTTCGGGATTGAAATTTGATACAGGGTATATGACTTTCAATGCTGTTTATCGACATACGTCAGGAAAGGGTTCTATCAATATAAAATTTGCCAACGCTCCGCATATGAAAATGGAGGGTCGTTTTTACAAAGTTGTTCCCGTCTGGTTAATCGATATCGCAATTCCATCTAATATTGAAGAACTGATGAATAAATTTGTCAAGGTCATGCTGAAGGGAAATAACGGGAAAGGTACGACTGCTACTTTGAAATTCCAGTCTGCTAACTCTGCCATGCATGTCGTCGATGGAACCGTCTCGACAGAAATTCTCGACAATATGTTTATTCGCATAGGACTCAAAATCTGGAATCGACGTTTTCGACCTGCAGAAGAATCACTGGATGATATGCGCAGATTTTTCGCCGATGCTTCAACCCGGGTTTTGAATGATCTCCAGAAAATGAAATAGCTACATGCGGAAGCAAATTAATACTGTTGGTGTAAAATTACATTCCCGTATTTTTTTTAAGATGGTTCAATACCCGGGCAATTAATTCTTCTTTTATAAAGGGTTTTCGAATATAATCTGAAGCTCCTTCTTTATATATCTGAATTATTGTGTCTTTATCTTCAGCCCCGGTTAAAACAATGACTGGTATTTCTGCATGAGTTCCGGTAAATTTAATTTTTTTTAGCAATTGTAAACCGGTCCCGTCTGGCAAATTCAAATCAGTTATTATAATCGAGGGTTTGAAATTTTTATCTGTAAGTTTTTCCCAGGCTTCCCGAATTGTTGAAACAATTTCTGTTTCTGCACCGCTTTTTTCCATTATATTGGATATTAAAATCTGATTACAGACAGAATCTTCAACCAGTAAAATTTCTTTATCTGACAGCTTTTTTACCGGCTCAATAATTTCTCGTATGGTTTGGGTAAATGTAGTCATCAATTCTGCTTTTTCGAGAAAATTAGACCCACCTGCATTAAACCCTCGAATCCTGTTTTCCATAGTATCATTCGCGGTAATGAATATAACCTGTGCCCGATGACTCAAGTAATGCTGGTCATCCGCCTTTTTTTCCCTTAACATTTTACAGGTCTGGTAACCATCATAGTCGTCAAGTTCAATGCTCAAAACAACTATCCCCATTTGCTCTTTATCACAAAATACCAGGCATTCAGTAGCATTGCCGGCCTCGAAAATGACTACCTCAAGGTCTTGAAGCATTTCTTTTAAACCTTTGCGTACAGATTTACTTGGGTCAACCAGTAAAATGTTCATTCCACATTTTCAAATTACCCATCAATCTGTACACTCTGAACCATTTGCCTGTTTCTGATGGTTTAGATTAAACATAAATTAAGAATTTCTCTATTTACAAAAAAATCAGATTTTACCATTTACAGCCTATCAAAATTGCATATCTTACACGAATAATGCTGCGTCTAAACCTGATCTTGCTCGTATCTATTATTTCTGTTTTTGACTCTCTATATAGTAAAGACCTGCCTGTTTATCAGATCTATTCAAAAGAGGGAAAACGCGTTGAATTTAGTCAATTGGCCGAGCAGGCAAAAACACAGGATGTTATTTTATTTGGTGAAATACACAATAACCCTGTGAGTCACTGGCTACGCCTTGAACTGGCTATCCAGTTGATCAAGCAAGAATTGAAGCCTCTGGCACTCGGGGCAGAAATGTTAGAGTTTGATCAACAGCCATTTATCAATCAGTATCTTAAGAATGAAATTGATTTTGATACCTTAGGCACCAATATTAGTCTCTGGTCTAATTTTAAGACAGATTACCTGCCCTTCTTAAATTTAGCTCGGGATAAAAATATACCTTTTATTGCCAGCAATCTGCCCAGATCTTTAGCACGCCGTATTTCATTTGAGGGAGATGAATTTCTCTCTTCTCTCACAGATGAGCAAAAGAAGAATCTGCCGCAACTTCCACTAGAGGTGAATTTTGACCTGCCCGCATACAAGGCGATGAGAACAATGTCCCACGCTGCTCATGCAGGAATATCAGCAGACAACATGATCAAAGCCCAGGCTTGTAAAGATGCCACCATGGCTTTACACATCAACAGCTCTGTACTAGCCAAAAGACTGGTGCTGCATGCAAACGGAAAATACCATTCTGACAATTGGGAAGGCATTTATTTTTATCTGAAAAAACTGAACAATAAAACGAAAATTCTTACAATTACGACGATCGAAGCAGATAACGTTCTCAACAGCAACGGCCTTGCGTTATCAAATGCCGATTATACAATTGTCGTACATTCAAGATTTACCAAAACGTACTGAGCATTCAGCGTTTTGGCAGAACAACAATTTTATTTCCACCTTTCTCTTTTGCAGATAATAAAGCAACCTGGGCACGAGAAAAGATATCGTCTATAGTTTTATCGTGTTCCTGTATTTCAGTTATGCCTATGCTGAGAGTGAAATGAATCTCGACTTCTCTAAATTTTAAATGCATATTCTCAATTCGTTCTTTGAGACGATTGGCAAGAATTTCAGATTTTTGAGAGGCAGTATGCGGCAGCAATATTGCAAATTCATCGCCACCCAGCCTTGCTGAAATATCAGAAGCACGAACATTCGACAGCACTGCGGCAACCTGGCGAATCACTGCATCGCCATATGACCAAACTCTGAGTTTATTTTCTTTAAATTATCAATATTGAGAATTACAACTGTAGATTTTTCTTTATATCTTTGAACTCGATCAAGTTCTTTATTCAATTCATCCAGAAAATATTTTCGATTCCATAAACGTGATAATGAGTCTGTCTTGGCGAGTAGATAAATTTCTTCTTCAGACCTCTTTTGCTTTGTAATATCACGCTGTATGCCAAAATGGCCTAAGATTCTTTTTTCACGATCATATATACAGATATAGTCGCCTTCAATATAGATCTCAGTGCCATCCAGTTTTCTCTCATGGCTTTCTACATGCAGTTTACCCTGATCGAACAATCGGCGCCACAGATCTTTACCGGTCTCAAGATCATGTTTGAAGAAATCATTAGGGGTCATACCCAGCATATCTTCTTCTTTTGCACCATACTGTTCAAGCATGGCTGAGTTTAATTTTATTATTTTCTGATTTTCAAATACAAAATCGAGTACCTGTTGTTTAGAGATTTCTTCATTCCAAATAACTGGCTCGTCAAGCATCATAAAAAAAAAGCCATCGAGACTTTGTGAGAAGAATTTTTCCAGCAGCTGGCTTTTATTTTCGAGCATATCTTTTAAACTTCGCTCTTCAAAGATCGTTCGGCAGGATATCACGTAAAAATCATGTACTTGGGTAAAGTTCAGCTCAAACCATTGATAACCCTGAGAATGACCACCCAGCCTTACCTCAACGCTACTCTGCTCAAGTTCACGGTCTTTGGTTTCGATGAGATCTGAATTGAGAAGATGACGATCAGACGGATGTACCTTTTCTCGAAAATAATCACCCTCTTGAAAATCTTTCTGCAGCCCGGGATGCTCACGCCAGGCTGCATTTATTTTTACGATTTCAAAATCAAGGGTGGTAAGTATATATAGGTCGGGAAGACGTTCAATAAGCTGCCAGCTCTCCAGAACCGGGAAATCAGATACCGACTTAGTCATACATTATTTGACGATTTCTTCAGATGAATGACAACAATAATTTATTTTCCTGATGCACAGTTATCGAAATATTGAAAACCGACGACTCTTTTCTGAACCTGTGAACGTTTTAATATACTTGCATCTTGAGCACATAAAATGTACAAATTTTTGACTTTTCAGAGAGAACCTTTATGGTTTTCATGCGTCGAAGAGGTATGGCTATGGTGAAAGATTCCGTTCTAAAAACTTCTCTTTCAAAAGTTTTAATAGTGACAGTACTTTTTACTGCCCCGGCCATTTTTGCGCAAAAGAATTCCAAGCCGGTCACTTTCAAGATTACTGAAGATGAGTTGGTGCGAAAAGGTAAAAGCGTAACTGCAAAACCTGAACGCTATGTTAAACGGGCCGAGTACTTTGACTATATCTTTAGTGCGGATGACTTCAATACTGCTTATGGCTCAGATATTAGCAGTAGAATACAAGTATCATGTCTGCCTCTCTCTGAAAAAAGTGATTCCTTCGACCCAAATGCAGGCAATAAAAAAGGTGCATATGCTGTCCCCCAAGGCGGTTTTCAGAACACAACAATTCGATGTGCCATTCCGAAAGAGGAATTCTTTGCTTATCATCGGGAAGTTTTTGATGAACTACCCGGCCCCAATAAACATGGTCTTACCATTTTTCTCTCAAAAAACGGATGGAAGGCCATGGCAAAAGACGGTAAGGTCGCATTCGATGTGGTTCAATATGACAATGGCCCCGATTATATTTCCCAGGGTCTGTTCCGGTTTATAAAAAATGGTAAAATGGGCTTTGCCGATGAAAAAGGCAAGATTTGTATTCCGGCAAAATATGATTTCGTCTCTCCTTTTGATGAAAACGGAAGGGCCAGTTTTTGCAATGGCTGCAAAAAGGTTTATTCCGGCGAGCATTTCACTATGAAGGGCGGCAAGACCGGTACCATAACAACCCGCTGCCAGCCACCTTCGAAGTAATCACCACTCGCCCGGCTTATTCCAGTTATTGTCTTTGGGCTTCCCCGCATTTCTTTCGATGGCTTTTTTCCTTGCCTTACGGGCTCGATCGATTTTTGCCAGTCTTATTTTTCGATGCTCGGGATTCTCAATCGATGCTGCTTCGCGTTCTCTCTCTTCAATTTTTTCACACAAAATTACTCTAGCCTTGTAACGATTCATTCCCTGCGTGCGGTAGACACTGCACTTGATATCAATGCCTGATAAAGAATGCGAGAGCCTGACCCCGGTTGCAACTTTGTTAACATTCTGCCCACCCTTGCCACCGCTGCGAATAAAGGTCTCTTTCAGATCGCTTTCGAAAATTCCCAGTTTTTGCATTCTGCGCAAAAGAGCAGCAGCTTTTTCAGAAGCAACCGGGAATTGAATCATAAATCTTTACGAAATAAGAATCACAAATCGTCTGTTTTTCCCGAGGGAGGGGCCTGAACTCCGACAAACAGAGAAGACAATTCAAAAGCTTTCCATATCCCTTTATCATTTCGTTTCATGCGTACAGGCCGGGCAGAAACTCCATAGGTGGCCACGAATACCTTTACCTCGCCGCTGGCTTCATCCCCACTGTATTTATTTCGAGAGAAATTATATCGAAGGGGCGCAGAGACACTGTAGCCATTTGCCGGGTTTGCACCTTGTACATATGCAAATGGCACATACGGCAGTGATTCCATTCTTTTTATATGATACATGATTGCCGAAGATGGCGCATAGCCTTTATAAACGCTGCCTCCCATGAGATTGCCTGAGTCCATGGCAATCGTAATGGCCTGCATTCCTAAAGCCTTGTTTCGCGCATGCATTTGCAGTGCCGTTATCATTATGGCAGCCCCGCCTTCGGGCGTGGTTGCAAGAGAATCCCTGAGCGAGAGAAATGCCTCTATATTGTCAGGTATCGACGGTACCTCGATAACTTTGTTTTGAGCAAAGACAGTACTGGCTGTAAAAACCAGAACCATTAATATTTTGACGATCTTTATTGCTTTCATGGGTATATCTGCCTCACTTTCACAATGCTGTCAATTGAAAATTACCCGTGCAATCAGAATCAAGCGAGCGACTCACCGGTTTAATGAACCGATGCAGATAACCTTAAGCGTGGCTGTTTACTTCACCAGTTTATTTTCAACTTTGACTTCCCATGTGACAATCTCTGGCATCTTGGCATTCAAGGCATTTAAGAATGCACCAACTTTGCGTCGATCAATCAAGGTGGGGTCAGATTCCAGGCGAAACCTGGCAGACGTGACAATTTCATTGAGCTTGAACACCAGATGATTTTTCAATAGGTTTTGCCATTCCAGTGAACCTTTCTTTTCAAAATAATCAAAGAAAGCAAATTTATCTTTGAACGACGGCAATTTTACTTTGTCGATAATTCTTCTGGGTAGAGAGACCTGGGCTCCTGCACTCAATGTAGCTTTGGTTTTGGCAATCACATCTGCAATATTCTGCAAAAGGAACTGTCGCACACCAAACTCCTGCTCAAGAAAAAAAGCAAGTTCATCAGTATTCTCAAACATCGGCGCGGGAATAAACTTTTCGATATAATGATCTTTTGACAGGCCGGCTTTCTTGGCGCGTTCTAACGTACCGTCTCCGTCCATGATATCCCGAATCACGAGAGAATATTCTCGTCGAAACATTATTTTATTGTTCTGCGGGTTCTTGATGAGCATTGCAAAAGATTCCAGAGCCTCTGCCAGAATTTCAATAGAGCAGTTCTCAAGCCCGCCAGCCTTTTCAATCTTCTTCTCCATGGCAATGATCACTTTCTTGTAATCTTCTCTTGCCTCCATTTCTTTAAGTGCTTCATGTAAATTCGGTTCATATACATATGCTCCTTTGTTTTGCACTAGAGCTTTGAGTCCTACCAGACCTTTCCACAAACGAAGAGGGTTAACATAGTTCTGCTTTCTGAACGGGTCAGGAAAATAACGGGCATCAAACTCTGTATTATTAAAGAGGTGAAGCGGATGGCTCTTCTCTTCAATCAATGCATGATAGTCCCGGGCACTGTCATCAAGTGAAGTGAGCTTGAAAATAGGAAATCCCAACAATATGCCTATTGAAATCATTTCATAAGGCTTACAGAAATTCGGCACTTCAAAAGTTTCGACACTTATCTGCGGCAGTGCTGAATCTCTCTTCTTATAATGATCAAGTCTGGGCGGCAGATCATTTTCATACCCTGAATCGGGGTCATCACCCTCTTCATGTGTATTCAGTTTGAAATTTGTTATTGTTCGATAGTACTCGACCGATTGCAACCCGGTTGCGTCAACATTCAAATATGGTCTCGAAAAATGATCAAGCTTTTCGAGCAGTTTTCGCAACGGAATTTTTTTCTCACCCAAAACATCTCGAATTGAAATTGTTTCGAAATTAAACCCGGCAAAACGGGAGTAAATTACCTCAAACAGCTTTCTCTGCAGATTCTCTATGTCAATTTTCAACAGACTGCTTTCGCTCATCACAAAACCATCTTCTGCATCTTCGTCTGCGTAAAGCTGTGTCTGAATTTCTTCGAGGCTTTTTTCGAGAATATTCCCGTAGCGCTTTTGAATCAGTTCTTCTACTTCTGGTTTTGTTCTTTCAAGTACAGATAAACCTTCTGTCATGATTAAATGGGTCTCAACTACTTTCCGTTTGTCATCTTCAGAGTCCATTTTGACAAAGTCAACATCATTGCAGAGGTCTTCTACCGAGAGTCGCTCATAAAAATACGTCGTTAAAAACTTGTCTATTTCTGCATCATTGATCAGATAAAAATACAGCGGATTCTTCTGTTCCAGCAAAATGAACTTTGCTTTGGTAATATCTTCTTCGAGCACTCCCTGCAGGTTCATAACCTTATCTTTTAAGGTCATGATTTCATCATTGCGAATCTGATACAGAGCTGCCTTGAAATCCCTGACAAAGTTTTCAGAAGCTGTAAGCATTGACTCGAATACAAGTTGTGAAAAATTGAAATCTGCCATATCAATTAAAGCTTCAGCCTGGGCAGATTCTTTTAAACCTTCGGTTTCAATTGTCTCTATCAATTTTTCCATTTCTGCCTGACTGTAGCGGGCAAGTTTCACTTTTTCTGCATAATATTTTTTTTGATATAACTCGAGTTTGTCGAGCAGCAGGTTCACAGTTGACTCAGCAAACAGAAATCCCTTATTCGGGTCTTTCATCTGGGCCTGTAACTCTTGCAGCAATACAGCCTTCATTTTCGAAAGCTCAAGCGAATACCGTTTTTCCATTCGAACCAGAAAATTAGTCTTAATTTTCTCCTGTTCTTCTTTCCCGTAATCTCTTAATACATTTTCGAGATGCGATACAATACCGCGCTGGTCATTGCGTTCGAGTAGAGGCTTTAATCTTTCCCGATAACTGCGAAACTCTACTTCAGTATCGAGTTTGTAATCGGGATACATGCGTTCAAAAATCAAACGGCAGTTTAAGCGCAAGGCACGCACCAGCCCCCGATTCAAGTCACCCATTGTTTCTAGCAACAGCGGATTATTCACCGGCTTCAAAAATGATTTCACAATCGAAAGAGCTGTACTCTTATAACCGATTTCAACCAGTTTTGGTACGGGATAAATGACTCTTGAAATTCCGAATGAATTATAACTGGCTCTGCGTTTCGACTTTTCTTCTTTCGGCAGATAGATTGCCGCCCGGGTAGAATCATTGACCATTCTCTCTTCGATAGAACCACCCACGGTAGAGGCGACAAAAGTCGAGATAAACTGGCCGGTCAATTCCTGAACCTGATCGCGGCCCTGCAATGCATTGCCGCTCATATTTTCAACGTCGAGCAGATACAGCATCCCATCATCAAAAATCCGGTCGGGAACACTTACTTTGCGCCCACTGGGATATTCTGCTGAGAAAGTATTGCCACTCATAAAGAAATCAATTTCTTTTAAAGCAGCGTACGCATTGGCCCGTGCATTCCGGTTTGAGACAACCCGTTTGAAAGCAGATGGCAATACCAGCACCCCGTAAATTCTGGGTTGCGGCCAGAAATCTTTAAAGACATCTTTGATCGTTGCAACCAGATCAAGAATCATACCGTTGCCCGTACCCCCTACGATAGAGCAGGTAATGAAAATTGACATTTGCCCGCCGCGCGGTACATGGCGTATTCTGAACTTGAACTGTTTACCGTCAAACTGATGCCCCGGTACTTCAAAGTAGGGACCTTTTTCATCTTTTGGGAAATTCTCAATGGTTAACTTTCCCTTGATATGCGGGGCTAGAATCGAAAGAACTTTAGGCGCAGCTTCGATAGACAGAATCGTATTGTCGTGCGGAATTTTATCATAAAAGTGATAACGGTTCACACCCCGCTTGAGATCGAAAATGATTTCTTCGTCATGCTTTTTTTCACCTTCCATGACATCCATCAGTTGAAAATATTTCGGATCATCGGGCAGTTCTTTCAGGCGATCGCGTTCTTTGATCAGAGCTTCCCTGATTTTATGCTCGTTAAAGAAAAATGCAAGGCGACCAAGCGCTCGAGTCTGGTTAGCCCCCTGGCCTGCCCGTGTCGAAATATCATAAACATCGGGATTAGGCAGCCAATCAAAGGCTTTATCATTTTTGAACTTGTCTCTGAGAAAATCGAGCGATAACTCAGCAGGAGTAGGCGAAGAGATATAGAGCATTCGCTTTTCTTCCTGAAAGAACTGATCTGTGGGAAATCGGTAACGACCGCCCTTGCCTTCGATACTCGTTTCAATGTCTGTTGTATCAATGCCCACCCAACGCATATATCGAAACGCTTCGTTAGGTAAATCATGCTCTATATGCTTCTTCGCAGCAAGAATTCCCTTCATACCCGAACCACCGATTCCAATGATGATCGATTTACGAACCGTAGGTTTTTCGTCTGAAATTACTTTCTGTATAGAGCCTGAAATATCTTTTGCCATTCTTGTTTTACCGCGTAAAAGGATCAATCATAGGATAGAAGCCATCTGGATTCGGATTCCCGGTATCATAACCGGGATAAATTTTATATAACCTCAGAAAGAAAAGTTTTTCGATCTTAGGGATTCCCGCCTTGGTCTTTACTTCATAATCTTTCGTGAACAGATGAAATTCAAAGAAACCGTTTATGAATTTACCATCCTGGTTTAAACGGTCGCCGAGACGAAATCTAACCGGGGCAGTAGGTTCCAGTTTTCCGAACGTCAGCTCTCCTGTCTCATCCGGCTCTTCTTTGATATACACCCTTTGCCTTGAAGACATCTCTTGAAAACTTTTGAGACCGGGATAGAATATCAATGCTTTCCCTCCGCGCCGCATATCAATCAGGTACTCTTCGCTTAGCTTTTTAGGCAGATCATAGATATCCCGATCACGGCGATTTTCGATAATACGGATGTAGAGATTCAGGTGGTCATTGACGGTCTCAGTTGAGAAAGTTTTAATACTTCCCTGAGATTGGCCTACATTGATTGTCTTTTCAGTTACGTTTTCATCGGCCATTGAAAACCGAAATAACAGACCCGGGTCGGGCAGTTCTTTAGGTCGTATACTCGCCTTTGGCTGCTCTTTCGGCACAACCGGTGCAGCTGTCACAGTCTTGACCGGCTCTTCTTTCTTAACCGGCGGCGAGGGCTCACCTTCTACTTGCAGCTTCAATTTTCTTACTTTCACTCGCAAAAGCCAGATAACGACAAACAGAATCGCAATTGCGATAAACAATCCCATAACCAGAGATTGATAAAATCTTAATTCAGCAGTTGAGGCAACAAGCAGGGTCCAGTTCATTAGATTCTTACTCCGTGAATAAAATTATCGGCCGAACCGAATAAGATCATATTTTTATAAATTACAGGTTTTCCTATGATATCCCCATCTGCACCGGTTCGAAAAATCAGCCTGCCGGTCATGCAGTCCAGACCATACAAATAGTTATCACCAGAACCAAAGTAGACAACTCCCTCATGTACAACGGGTTCAGATCGAATTTTACCCCCGGTTCGGTAAGTCCAGACTTTACGGCCAAATGTATCCAGGCAGTAAAAGTACCCGTTATCGGCGCCAAAATAAAAATACTCTGCATTGTCTTTTTCCCAGTTGGCAACTGAACCGTAAACAGGCGCGTTGAGAAACAAATACCATCGCTGGGTACCTTCATAACGGTCAAGACAGTAGAATGAGCCATCCATCGCACCAAACAAGACATAATTATATCGTAATGAAATTCCGGCTTTCATGCGGATGGCTTCGTTTGCTGAAAATTTCCAGCGCACCGCCGCGGCATGGCCGCTGTGTTCAAACGCATAGAAAGTTTTATCTTCAGTCCCTAAATAGATATTACCGCCTTCGATAATTGGTGAAGAGGCGATCCCGCTCAAGTCTTCAAACCAGACCTGCCGACCGGCCGAACCTGCATTGGCTGCATCAAAATAGACATCGAACGCTGTTAATCCTGCCAGGTTGGCTGCGATTAATGTATTGCCCGAAACACAGATTTCAGAGAGTGAACCCTTGCCCAACTTTTTTTGCCAGGCCACTTCGAGAGACGAGGTTTCTGCAAATTTATCTGTACGCAGACCAATCAGCATTCCCTCGCGGGTTAAGATATGAATCAGATGATCACTGCTTGCCGGGGTTCGAATAACGGAACCGGCAAAATCTTTTGACCATAGTACACTTGGCTTATTGTCTTGAATGGTAAATGCAACCGCTCCCGCATTTCTATGCACAGCAAAAAAAACCGGAGCACCATCTTTTTCTCCCAAAGGCAGCAGACCGGCGACAACCCCGGCGGGCATACGCAGACGAAAAAGCTCCTTACCCAGATCAGGGTTTTGTACTTCTTCTTTTGCTGCTACTTCAAGATCTGCCAGAGGGTCTGAATCAAGCTGGCCACCACCGGTCAGTTTGAAAGATTCATCGACCAATAGATTTTTTTTCGGGTCAAATGCAGTTAAAGGTCTTAAAAATGTATTTTCACTCATTTCGACTTACCATGTCTCATTTTCATACTTGGCTTCCCGTAAATGCCGGTCTTACTCGCCACTGATATCCTTTTTTTCTATCTCGGGAGCATTCTTGAGTAGATCAAGAGCTTTCTGGAGTGCGGCCGTAAATTCATCCCGTTCCAGACGGCTGGCATAGTCTGCACGAAAAAGAATCGGTTTCAATTCGAACCCGTCTTGTCGCTCTTTGAGCAGAGAGACAACTGCTTTTTCCGGGTCTTTTCTACCCAGAATCTGGTAAACATCAATCGGCCGCTGTATACCTTTGACATGTACCTTACCTCGATAATCTGCTTCAACCAGTTCATTGACCAGCAGATAAGTGCTGCCGCTCACCATTATGCCACCAGACTCACTGAGGTGCTCCAGACGGGCAGCTGCATTTACCTGCCCGCCAATGATGGTATAATCCATCCGCTCTGCAGAGCCAAAGTTACCCACCGTGCAAAAACCGGTATTGATGCCAATGCGAATCTGCAAATGATGATTGATTCCCTGTTTTTTCCAGTCATCACGAATCACCTTCATCATTGACTGCATTTCAAGTGCCATAAGCACACATTTAGCAGCTTCTTCTTTGTCATCGGCCGAATCTGAGTCTCCGAAATAGATCATGATTGCATCACCGATAAATTTATCGATAGTACCGCCGTATTTCTGGGCAATTTTGCTCATTTCATTCAGGTATTGATTTAGCAGATTTGAAAGCAGCTCTGGTTCAACCGAGTCTGTCAGATCAGTAAAGCCAACAATATCTGAAAAGAAAATTGATAACTTTTTACGACGATTCTGATTGGTATCTGCAGCAAGTTTACCATGTACTATAAGGTCGTATAGTTGAGAAGACAGGTATTTTTTCATCTGTTGCATCATGATATTGATTTCATCATTTTTAACACTCAGTTCATTCTCTATTTCTGTAGAATGCTCCAGGGTCGTTTCATACAACAACCTCTGGTCATTGAGATCATCCATCAATTCTGTATATTTTGCCTCAATAAGCCCTAATGATTCTTCAAGTGATTTTCGGGCGAGTGTCTCTTTGCCATCATCACGGTGTGCCACCCCTGCCTTCAGGTTAGCAATAATCTCGGGCACTTCTAAATCTTTATTCATGTTTGTCCTGCTGCTCAAAATTTTCAAAATTCGAAGTGAGCCAATCTCTCAAATTTCGAATTCAGGTTGTTCTGTGAAAGGTCTATTCTCAATGACAACTTTTTTATTTACTTTCAATACAATCGGTAGAACCATCAATA
>JAGRNJ010000084.1 GCA_020440825.1 Leptospiraceae bacterium
TGCGGTTGCTTCGCAATCCTCGGCCTTCGGCACATTTTGGTTTCACCAAAACGTCGTTTAACCTTGAACGTTGTGTGCCATGTCTTGACTATCTCGTTTGTTATTGGCCGACATCCATGTCGGTTGGGGTCGCGAACCCTTAATTTTTCAGGCTAAAGCTTGGGCCAGAATTTTTATGTGCTTGTTGTCTGGCTCGATCGTCGCGGCTTTGTCGTGCATGAATTTTGCCCGCTTTTGGTTTCCCGTCTTGATATACGTATAACACAAATTCAGCAGATTCGGCAAATACAATGGCTCTCGGTGCCGTAAACGCTCACCCAGCTCGGCCCCCTCGGCCAAACTACCAGCCTTGCGCGCCAGGTACGATGTGTAATAGAGAAGTTTATTACTGAAAGGTAAAGCCTTCAGCAACGCAACCGCAATCTCATAGCCGATGGCGTATGACTTATTCGTAATGTAGAAATTTATGATACTCTTGATAAGTTTGTCATCTTGCGCTATTGCCAAGGCATGCTTTCGAACCAAATCTGCTACAGCTTCATCGCCTAAATCTAATGCTTGTTCAATTAAATTAGGTAGGTCATTTATGACTGTTGGGGCGATGGTCATCGGCGACCGAATCATGATCACGGACAAATCATCAGCGAATCGGCCTTTGGCCCCCATGATTTATTTGGATACATTTCTTGAGATCGCCTTCGGCGGTCTGGAGCGACTCGCCAAAGATGTCTTGCTCGTGGTTCATGAAAGTTTTGCCGTCTTCGCCGGTAAGCAGAATGTCATCGCGACCGTCTGAAGCCAATACGAGACGGTCACCTTGTTGCAACTTAAAAATTTGAATCGGAAAATCTGCTTTGGTTATTCCTGTACCGAATTTATATAGTTGATTTTCCAGAGAGAATGGTATGACTTTGCAATCTCTATAAAGTACCAATGGTGGATGTTCTGCATTAACATGGAATACAGTGCCTGTCTCATGAATCAGCAGCAATATCGCCGACACAATCATTGCTCCGTCAAAGGTTCTGAACACATTATCAATTTCGCTATAAGCTTCCTTTAGCCAGCGTTCGGGTGATTTGCTGGCTTCAGACTCGCGCAATTTTGTGCGCTGAATGATTGTATTCATAAGAACGCCAAACACTATCGCTCCGCTGGCCCCCTGTACTGATTTACCCATCGCGTCCGCGTTTGCAGCAAATACGTATTTTTCACCAGCTAACGTTAGTTCATCGACATAAATATAATCGCCCCCGAGCGCGTGCGTTTTGCCGCGAAAGGGAAAAGTCTTGTACTGTTGCAAGTGCGTTTCAATTTCTGCATTGCCCTTCGGGATTTGAAATTTCAGGAGTGGTTCAAACAGCAACCGCAGCAGAAAATAATCCCCGTTTTGTCTTTCAATTGTCTTGTGAGCAAGATTTTTTGCGGCTATTGTGGCCGTTTTTTCTCTGAGTATCTGCAAGCGGGTTAATATCAGCTCCTGGCGCCGACCAAATTCCATGTACTGTACGACAAACATGACGGTGAGATAAATCGCCTGCATCGAAGCTAAGATGATATCTGGCAGGGTACGGCTGTTAAATATCATATATTGCATCAGTGGCAAATTCCAAGTCAGGCCGACCACCGGAAATATATGCTTATCGGCCGTGAAAGTAAACGCCGCAGCACCGGTTACCCCCACCATGAGGCAGTACGCGACGAGCCGTATTTTTTCGTCAGCAATTGCAGGTAGTATTTCCCGAAACGAAATCCCGTGGGCAACAAACGCGGCTGCGATGAAGATTAGCAATCCGGCTTTTCGTATTCGCAAGGATTTGATGAACCTCTCTACGGTGAAAGTATAAATCAACGCTGCAAGTGATAGAATGGCAAATACGGTAATAAAAAGACTTATTTCCTGTTTTGCTGTGTCCTGCAATGCCATGACGTAAAAAAGGCCAACGGCTAAGACATATCCGATCAGAGCAAATTTTACAAAAAGAAATGTTGCCTCTAAGAGATCACGCCGCACGATTAAGGCTAATCTGCCTTTTGCCTGCATATTAGTTACCGTCCATGAAAAGACCTGACATAGTCTGACTGCTATTGCATGAATGCCGGCAAGCCGCTCATTGCGTTCGCCTCTTTAGCTAATTGTCGTTCGCCTTCGTTTGCATATTGTTTATCCCACTGCAATACCCGCTGTGTCATCATACGATGCCAAATCGGCGGCACGGCGGCGATACCCAGCATCGTCAGATAGCCATAAGGTAACATAGGCGCATCTGGATATGATTTGAGTGCCCAAAATGGCGTCGACGCCTGCGCATGATGGTGCGAGTGTCGGGGTAAATTATATAACACCCATGAGCTAATTTTCTGGTTGCAGTTCCAAGAGTGCTTGGGTTCAACGGGAGCGCCGGGTACACGCACGAGGCCATAGTGTTCGACATAGTTGATCAGTTCTAGATACATCTTGCCGTAGAGCGAGACGGCAAAGAACGCGAACACGCCGACATACCCTGCGGCGACACCAAACAGTGTAGCGTAGCAGGCCGTCATGAGATTACCGCGGTGCATGCGGTTGCGCCACGACCACATAGAGTACCCTTTATTCTTGAGGCGTTGTCTTTCGAGCTTCCAGGCGCTGGTGTAGCTAAAAATGGTGGAACGCACGATGAACGGCCAGGCGCTTTCGCCACGCTTCGCTGTCGCTGGGTCTTTCGGCGTGGCGATATTGACATGGTGCCCGAAGACGTGCTCAACAGCAAACGATGCGTCTGAGGTAAAAGCGAGCATCCAGCGGCCTGCGATAAGCGCCGGTAAACTTCTCGTGCGGTGTGTGAGTTCGTGGCCCACATTGGTACCGCCCGCAGCATAGTAGAAGCCGAGGCTCAGCCCGCCGCCGACGAGGTGAATTAGGGGCGTTTGCGCTTTGGCAGCGAGAATGTTAAAGCCGGTATTTTGTTGCACGAGCGCGCCGATCGACAAAAAGTCGCCCGGACTCAGTTGCCACGCATAGGCCACACTCAAGAGTAATAGCATCGGTAGCGTAGAATAGAGCATAAGATTCAGGAGCCATGAAGCCCGGTATTTGGGCTCCGAGATATCATCGCCGAAAATGTTGTCAAGAAACACTGCGCCTATACCCACCCGCCTATTTTATGATGCGTAGCCTCGATGCCGATTATACGTATCAGGATTACCATTTCAAAAAGCGACGTGGTCTTTCTGTCGATGTGGGCGATGCACCGCGACCCGCGCTATTGGGAGAGCCCCTTGAGTTCCAGCCAGAGCGTTTTTCAGCTGAAAATAGAAAAGAGCAGCATCGATATGTTTATTTTCCTTAAATCTTCGGTGATTATCAATAGAAGCGGGATCAAAATCAACGCTGTCAGGGTTCCGATTAATAACCCCCAGGCAAGTGCCAGTGTCATTGGTAACAGAACAGGGTCAGAGCCGCCCCATCCATAAGATGTTGGTAGTAAATCTGCCAACGTTGTAATAGTCGTTAATAAGATTGGTCTAAAGCGAATGGTGGCGGCCACCGCAACCAGCTCGGGAAGCCCAGTAATTTGCACTTGAATTTCTGATACAGAATTTCTAGAAATTGAACGTACTCTTTCGATGCCTTCAACTTCACGTATTTTATCTTCTATCGGGATGGTAATAAAATTACAGAAATATCAATATACCGATATAATAGTCTCAAATTATTTTACCAATCGAATTGACTTTAGTTTTGTTGAGATATCTTCTTTTATTCGATAAATTATTGGAACCAGAACCAGTGTAACCACAGTAGCAAAAGCTAAACCCCATCCAAATGCCAAAGAAAGCGGCTGAACAAATCTATCTAAAGTAGGAACTCCATACGCACTGGGTATGAGTCCAATTACAGTTGTAACAGTCGTTAAAAAAATGGGGCGCAGGCGAATTTCCCCCCCCGAAATGATAGCTTCATCTAAAGGCATTCCAGTCGATCGTAATTCTTCAATAAAAGTTATGAGAATCAGGGTATTGGCAACGATTCCTCCACTGAGCGCAACAATGGCAAGCATACTCATAAAACTCAATGGTTGCCCATGAGTCATCAAAGCAAACAGCACACCAATGATTCCAAACGGAATAGACGCAAGGACAACAAGTGTAGTTCCTACTGAATCAAAATAAACTATAAAAATAGCGAAGATAACTGCCGCCGCAAAAAGCATGGAAATTCCCAAGTCTTTAAAAGATTTCTGTGAATCTTCCTGCTCCCCTCCAAAGTTTACGCTATAGCCTGAGAATTTATCAAGATTTATTTCTTTTTTTAGTCTGCTATTTACTGACAAAGAATTTGTTTTTTTAGTATCGATGGATGCCTCTAAGCGTACAATTCGTAAAAGATCCTGCCGGTTGATCATCGAAAAACTTCTTTCTCTGGTAACATATGTAACCTTGTCTAATGGGATGAGTCTTTTGAATTTATTTTCTACGTTGACGTTTTTCATACTTTCCATCGTCATACGGGAAGACTCAGGAAAGCGGACCATTATATTGATTTTGTCTTCGCCTTTACTGATACTGGATGCAATTTCTCCGTTGTAAGCAGTCCTGACTGATCTGGCAATATCTTTTGCACTGCTCTCGGTTAGAGCAGCAACACTATCATTGACGTGAAATCTGTATTCTTCTTTTCCATCCTCTAAATCAATCCGAATATCAGTGACTCCTTCAATTTTATTTAATTTTTCTATATATAAATTAGCAATTTCTTGAATTATTTTATAATCAGAACCTCTAATTTCCAGACTCACCGGCTTCCCTATGGGCGGACCTTTTACTTTTGCATTTACATCTACAAACAAGCCTTTATCCAGACTGCCCTCTTTCTGGGCATTGGCAATAGTAGTTCTAATTTGATTAACCAAGCCTGCAGCATCTTTCCACTTTTCTTTTCTTTCATCTTCAGGAACCAGTTTCAACATAATATGAGATCTGTGGGTTTCTTGCCCTGGTTTAGGGTCAATAACCGGTGCTTCATGAATTCCGACCCTGGTTCGTATATACTTTAAATCATTACCTGCAAGTTTACTTAACATTGGCTCGAGAGAATTTATAGTTGATAGATTTTTTTCCAATGTAGTCCCAACTGGCATCCATGTTTTAATTTCAATGTCATCTTCCCCGCCTGGCGGAAACATATAAAAAGATAAAAATCTTCCCGCCAGGAAAAACATACTCAGGAATAATACGCCGGACAAACCCAGAGCGATATATCTATGATGAATTGCCCACTGCATAGTTTTCTTATATGCCATTAAAAAGACGGTAAAAAAACCTGTTTTTTCATCCGGTTCATTGTGTTTATGGGTAACTCGAACTGTATTTGGCAAAAACGTATTTAGCCAGTTTGGAAGAAATGTTAGCGAAAATATTAATGAAACGAAAAGAGTCATTAAAACTACTTTGGGAATACCTACAATAAATTTCCCTACAATTCCCGAAAGAAATAACAAGGGTAGAAAAGCAGAAGTAATCACAAGCATCGACACAATCAGAGGAATGAGAACATCTTTGAAAGTTTTAAGAATCGCATCTTTTCTTGCAAGTCCTTCCTGCATAAGCCTGTAGGTATTTTCTGCTACTACTATAGAGTTATCAACCATCATACCTAAAACCATGATTAAACCAAAAATACTGACAGTATTAATTGTCAATCCGGCTTGTTTTATTAAAATAAACGTGATGATGAAAATGAAAGGAATGGCAAGACTGATCATCATACTCAGTCTTGGGCCAAGTATAATAAATAATGCAAGTACAACTAAAGTTAACCCTGTTGCAAAATTTAAACCTAAGTCGCCAATTTGTTTTGTTACATCTGCGCTTTTATCATCAAACGAAGCAACTTTTACTTCAGGGTATTGCTCATTAAGAGATTTTATTAGTAATTTCGTTATTTCTGTCGTGTTAATGATATCAGCTTGTTCTGATTTCCAAATTCTTAAAACGATAGCTTCTTTCCCATTGACTATTTCGTAAATTTCTTCATCTTTGTATGTATCAAATACTTTGGCAATATCTTTGATTGTAGTTGTAAAACCATTTTCATTTCCAACCAAGGGAACATTCAACATATCCTTAGCTTCTTCAAATTGCCCTTTGGTACGAAGAAGATACTCATTCCCTTTTAATTTCAAAACACCTGATGGCACATCTATGTTTCTAGAGCCAAGGGCATTTAAGACTGTATTTAATCCAATATCTCTTGCGTTAAGCGCGGCA
The DNA here is from genome assembly GCA_020440825.1 of Leptospiraceae bacterium. Taxonomy (GTDB): domain Bacteria; phylum Spirochaetota; class Leptospiria; order Turneriellales; family Turneriellaceae; genus JAGRNJ01. The sequence continues at coordinate 6,253 of JAGRNJ010000084.1, forward strand.
GGATTCACTTCTACTAAGAATTGCCTATCTCTATATCCAAATCTTTGCACTTCAGCTATTTCTTTGATTTGAAAAAGTCTGTCTTCATACTCCTTGGCAATATCCCGCAGCTTTTTATAATCACTTATCGGGGAATTTGTTGGTTGCTTTAAAGTAAAAGCAAGGTCGATCACTTGCTGTTTTTCAGTGGTGATCTCACTCACGGTCGGTTTATTTGCGTTATCTGGTAACTGTGCTAAGCTTACAGCGTCTTTGATGTCATCCACAATTTTTTGGGTATCTTTTTGACCTTCTGTCAAAAAGATCATAATGACAGATACGTTTTCTAGGTTGTAGCTGCGGACTTTATCGATATTTCCCACAGAGCGGAGCTGTTTTTCAATGGGTATGGCAATTAGTCTTTCAATTTCTTCAGGCGTTCCGCCGGGCAATACTGCTTGTATCACAACTTTATCCAAAGCGACATTGGGAAATGCCTCACGATTCATTCCTAAAATTCTAAAAATGCCTACCGCCAAAAGCAGAAACAGGGTAAACTGAATGACTAATTTTTTCTCAAGAATAAATTCACTAATGGCTTTCATGTATGTTTCCTTTACTATAATATTCCACTTTGGAAAGTTCACCTGATAACACAATGATAAAATGTGTTCCCATTTGAATCTATAGGAAAATGCTTCGCTTTCAGGTAGCTCGAAGTGGCTCCTGCTGCGCGAAATACTCTTCAAGCAGATAATTATCATCATTATTGCGCGGATGAAATTTGGGGTCTAAATATTGTACGCACGATGCTACAAACATGCGGCCGAGGCTGTCCTTAGTGATAAATAATTTGGGCAGATCGCGGATCAAATCGGCGCGAGTCATTGTCTTGTCCTGAGAAATAAAGCGCGTCGCAATCATGCCGATAATAACCGGCACGCCCACAGCGATGAACAAGAGGCCGGCTATGCGCGTTAAATAGCTGTCGTCAACTTCAGCCAGAACGTCGAAAGCAAAATCTTTATGTTCGATTTCTTCCATAGCATGCCAGAGCCACAGATTCTTGATTTCATCCGGTGTCTGCGCAAAGGCGTCGCGGTTTTTCAAAAAATGCGCAGCCCAGGTTGCTGTCATATGCTCAGCAGCGGCTGTGATCGAGAGCCCGAGCTTATCCCAGACTTTCTCCGTCATGAAAGGCTCAAATTTTTTAAAGATAAAATTCTCCATTTCGGCGACATAGGCTTCGTATTCGTAACCATGTTGCCGCAATAAAGCATTGAATTTATCATGCTGTTGACCATGCTGTGTTTCTTGTCCGGCAAATTTCTTTAAACTTTGTTGCATTTCCGCGGTTTTTATCTTGTCGGAAAAGCGGTTTACGCTGCGGATAAAAAATCGCTCGCCCTCGGGAAACATCAAGCTCAGCGAGTTCATGACGTGTGTTAAAAGGCCGCTGTTTTTTAACCAATGCCGGGGCGCACCGTTTGAAAAATCAAATTTGGGTTTTCGCACGGTAAGCTTGCTTTGCCCGCCTGGACTGGCCTGAGTCATACTTGTCATATAATTATCTCCTTGCATTGTTCTTTCAACAGTATTAGATTTGTTATAATGTCCTGTTCGTGTTGCTTTAACTGGCTTAGATGATTGCGTACCTGACTTTCGGCTTCGATGCCCGGGATTTTTTTGATGGATAGCATTTTATATACTTGTGCGATTCTGCTGAGGGTTTGCTGGCTATGGCTCACGCAAATTCGCAGATTTTCCAGCAGTCTCTGTGCCTCAGACTGAGACTTAAAAAGCGCTTCGTGGACAGAAAAAGGAAACAGCTGATCTCTTAACAGCTCGCCGATGAAATCGAGGTAAATCCCCCTAAAGGCCCCGCCGCCCGTGCCGCGTTTCTCGATAACCTGATAGAACATACGCGCACCCAGGCCGAGATAGGGATTCGCTGGAGCCGTCGCAAAAGTTGTATGGTTGAACCATGCTTGGTGTGCTTCATCGCCGGCAAGAAAGAAATGCTCTTTTGCTTCAGCAAGTTCATTAACCTGTTGCGCGATTGCACGCGCAACTACCCTTGCGGCCGAAGCGGGTGTAAGCTCGGGCAGATTATCTTCAAAGTCATAGGCGATGAACGCGCCTGCCCACATGGCATTTTCGTAGCTCGTACTGTTCGTGAGTTCTGCGGCTGTAACCACCTGTAATTCTGGAAACGCTGTATCGGCAATGGTGTACATGCCGCCCGCATAACCGCAAACCACAAATTTATGGCCCGGAAAGTGCATGGGGGATTTATAATAAGGCAAACCCGCAAGGTCGCCCTGCAGCATGACTGGCCGACCCAAACGCAGTTTTGCCTGAATATGGGTTTCTAAAGCAGTGAAAGAGTCAAAGGACCTGCGCTCAAACGATATGCCGCAATTTTCAAAAAAGTTGTTTTCGAGTTGGCGGCATCTACCCATGAAAATGCCCAGTGGAATTTCCGGAGTCGGCGGCTTAAAATAATAGGCCAGACCCGAGGCAAGGCCAAAACATGCCGCTTCACTGAGCGGCCAGCCTGCATAATTCATTACATCCTGAAGCGAAGTTGAGCCACAATGCCGCCCGACGCGATGCTCAAAACCGACCAATATCATATTTTTAGCCGTTTCATCTGCTGCACCAACTTGAGTCATACCGTTATGCGCTCAGCCTGAATCGGCGAGTCAAGTATTTTTTCGTGTTTACTCTAATTCGAATCTAGTTCAACATCCTCCGGATCAGTTAATAAGAAATCAATAGCACGAGGGGTCATCAGCCTGCGGTCATTGCGCACGGCGGGCGCCGCAAGACTCAAAATAAAACTGTAAAGCATATCAACAACCAAGGATCGCTTAATGGCGGCATTTTTTTTCGGCGGGCATCGGTCGAAGGCTTTCTCGACCATGGCCCGGAAATTACCGCCAAATTTACGCGTGTAAAATATGGAAATAGACTTAGGCGCCGAATAGACCAACTGAAATATCAAGGCAATCTTCTCGGGGTAGGCATCTGAATAATTGGCCAATGCGTTAAAGATCGATAATAGCTCAGTCGTAAGGTCGTTTTGCCTGTCCAAATCCCGACGCAGCGCTCGAATTACGGTTAAATGTGTATAGATCAGGCATTTCTTAAAGAGATTCTCCTTACTCTGGAAATGATAGTAGATGCTCGCCTGCTCGGTTCCGGTTCTTTTGCTGAGCTCGAGGAGGGTCGTGCCATAGTAGCCGCGCACCGAAAATGCCACAGCGGCCCCGTTTAGAATTTTCATGCGGGTCTTGCCCGTCTTGTTCCAGACGCGCTTCTTTACACTCTGATTCGTATACGATGTTTTGTTGATCATGAGTTGATTGGCACGGTCTCATGGGATTGTCCGCAGACAAGTTTTTTTCAGTAAACACGTAAATTTAATTACAATGTTTCGGACAGGTGGAACAACTGGATTAAAAATGTTGACAGTGTGGATCAAATTTTAGTATATACTCTAGTATGAAGTCAGGCAAATTGCTATTGCTCAAAAAACAGGTTCCCCTCAAGGCTCCTAAGATCAACTTTGAGAACGAAAAATTGCAAGAACGCTAATACATCAATACCAAGGAAGCAATCGCATGAAAAATTTATTTAATCTTACGAGTATTTCTGATCGCATCGCCGAAGCGACGCACATTCCCGATGCGATTTCGCGCTTTATGTCGCACTCGACCGATCTCATAGACAGTAAACTGTACTTCCATGAGGCAACAGGCCAACTGCTCATGGAAATGCGTATGGGCGACAACGCCGAAGGGCCGCCCGAGCACGTGCATGGCGGTTTTACCTCTGCAATTCTCGATGAGGTCATGGGTGGCGCTGCCTGGTGTAATGGCTATCCGGTTCTCGCAGCAAATATTAATGTATCTTTGCGAAAATCCATCCCCCTTAACCAAACGTTTTATTGCGCCGGCAAGACCCAGCGCATCGACACACGGCGGATTTATACTGCGGGGCAGATCTTTGACGCCAGCGGCAAAATTTACACTACTGCAACTGCGGTGTTTATTCGCATTCCCGAGGCGATTTTGCTCGAGTCGCATCAGCGCTTCGCGCGCTTTGCCACATTCAATACGATGCGTAAGAACGGGCACACGGTTTCAGAAATTTTGGCTGGGGTTAAATAAATGATCAAAGGTAATTATTTTGAAAACAATGCGGATTTACAATTTACGGTCGGTCATTTTGTCGATTGGCAGACTTTAATTCCATTGCAAGAAGACGATTTTTCCGACGCCGCCGAATTCAAAAAAACCGACAACAAGGCGCTCGAATTTGCACCGGCAAATACTGTCGAGTGCCTCGAAGGCTACCGTGCGGTGTGGTCGCAGATTGGCAAAGTTTGTGGTAACGAAGTCGCTCCGGCCGCTCGCTCAATGGAAAAGCACGGTATAAAACTCGTGAACGGGAAAGTGAATTTTCCGCCCGATACGCAGCGTATAGTGGACCTCATCGCCAATGCGGGCATGCTCGGTACCAACATGTCGCGGCGGAATGGCGGCCTGCAAATGGCTTTGACGAGTTCTAGCGTGGTTTTTGAGTTGATGAGCCGCGCCGACGTTGCGTTTGGCATCAGTGCGAGCTGCTTTAATCTTGGCGAGGTGATCGAACGCTTTGGCGACGCCGAAATGATAGCCACCTGGGTGCCTCAAATGGCGCAGGGGCAGGTATGCGGCGCGATGGCGCTGACCGAACCCAATTTCGGCAGCGATCTATCGCGCGTCACGACGCGCGCCGAAAAAGACGCAGATGGCAATTGGTCTCTCACCGGCACCAAGCGTTTTATCACGCACGCCTGCGGCCTCAATGAGCGACCAAGCGTCATTTTGACCCTCGCCCGTAGCGCAGGTGCTGGAGCTAAGGGGTTGTCATTTTTTCTCGTACACAGCGAAGATATCGAAGTCACGCGAATCGAGGATAAGATGGGTCTGCACACCTCGCCCACCTGCGAAATTGTGTTTGAAAAGAGCAAAGCGCAGCTTATCGGCGAAGAGGGCTTGGGCCTCGTTAAATACGCCATTCAAATGATGAACGGCGCGCGTATGGGCATCGCCGTGCAATCTGTCGGAATCGCGCAAGCGGCCTACGAAGAGGGCAAAAAATACGCCAGCGAGCGTGTGCAGTTCGGCATGACGATTGAAAATTTACCGCCCGTTAAGCGCATACTCGACGACAACGAGGCATACGTCCACGCAATGCGTGCGCTGGCCTACCGCTCGTGTGAGGTAGTCGACCATTATGATGGCTTGCGCAAAAAACTCGCCAAAGCGGGCCACGACGAACGAGCGATTCGCAAATTCCCTGAAGTGGTGACACTCGACAAGCTCGCTAAATTGCTCACTCCGACCGCAAAATTATTTAATTCTGAAATGGCAAATTTTGTAGCTTACCACTCGCTGCAAATTTTTGGCGGCTCAGGTTACACCGAAGAATTTGATATTGCGCGGATTTACCGCGATGCCCGTATTACAACGATTTACGAAGGCACAACACAGCTGCAGGCCGTGGCCGCTATCGGTTCGATCGTCGAGGGCGCGCGCGAAGGAGGTACTTTGCATAATTACATCACTGCAGAAATCGCAAAATTAGCGGACGATCAAAATCGTAAGCAGTTAGCGCGGGATTTTTTTCTGTTTCTGCAGCTTGTACCTCGCTACAAAGATCTCGAAAACAAGGAATCGTTGGCAATTGATATCGTCACAGGCTTTGCTTATTTATTCTGCAATATTTTACTGTGCCAGCAGGCAGGTATTGCTGCAAAAAATAAACATCCAATAACAGACGATAAATCCCGGGTCGCCAAACATTTTTCAGCATTGAGCCGCCGATATTTAGCCGGGCTCGAAGCTGCATTGTCCATTGCGGCATAAATGGAAAGCAAGCAATTTATTTTCTCAAAAATTAACAAAAACAGGAGACTATTATGAGTATGATTGACGATGTTAGCGCCTTGGGGGATATGATAGGTCGAAATCCCAAAGTCGCACTGGAGCTTATGCCGTCTGCAATTGCCGGTTACGTAATGAACGGTGGTAAGCAAGACACTTTGAGGATCACCTCAGGTCATGCGGTTCACTATGACTGGACCTACGAAAATACCGGCAATCCGGAATTTAAGAAACTCTACCGGCGCGCCTACAAAGCACAATGGGATGCGGAGGACTTACCATGGACTGAGAGCGTCGATACGGGAAATTTGGAAAAACCAATTTTTCCCGAAAAATATGTTCCGGGTTTCGGGCAATCTTTCTATCCGAAAGACAAGGCGATGCGCGAGACGATCCTTCACTCTACGATTAGCTGGATGCTCTCCCAGTTTCTGCACGGCGAACAAGGCGCGCTCTATATCGCCGGCGAAACCGTCGAGGCGACGCCGTGGTTTGACGCAAAACTCTATGGCTCGACGCAAGTCGTCGATGAAGGCCGACACGTCGAAGTTTTTTCCCGCTACCTGCTCACAAAGCTGCAAAAATTGTATCATGTTAACGATAACCTCTTTGTCATCTTACGCTCAATTACATCAGGTTCTGATTGGGATCTCAAGTTTCTGGGGATGCAGATCATGATTGAAGGTTTGGCGCTTGGCGCGTTCGGCATGATATACAAATATACGCATGAGCCGTTACTCAAAGAACTCCTTAAACTGGTAATTGCCGACGAAGCGCGCCATGTTCATTATGGCGTCGTGGCACTCCGCGATTATTTCACCAAGGAAATTTCAGAAAGCAAGAGGCGCGACCGCGAAGATTGGGCTTATGAAGTTTCAGTATTGTTACGAAACCGTTTCCAGTTTATGGAAATATACGAAGAATATTTTGCGCATGCAATCAGCCGGACGGAATGGCTCAAGATGGTTGATTCGTCCACCATCATGCAGGATTTCAGAACTCAGCTTTTCACTCGCATGGTACCTAACCTTAAACAGATAGGCTTGCTATCAGATCGCATAAGGCCAAAATATGAGCAGCTCGGTATATTGAAATTCGAGCACGGAAAATCTGCCGATCATCTTACGGCTGAGGATCTGATAGCATAAAAACTCCTTGTTTCGCCATCGGTTCGACTGCGCTCACCGCAGGCCTTGGCGAAACAAGTTCTGCACAATAAACGGTCAAGACACACGACGCTACGCGCCTGGCACACAACAAGGTTTAACACGCTGCGCTCCCTGCGGTGCCGTAGCTCCTCGGGTGCTCGGCCGCTACGCGCCAGAAGATCGCGGACAGCGCGCACCTCTTTGAGGTGCATTTCGCGCGCCACCGCGAGGCGCTCCGGGCACATTTTGGCTTGCAGCGAAGACGCTTCAAGCCAAAACGTCGTGTAAACCCAACGTTAAGTGAAATAGGGGCAGAGGCGGCTATAAGTCGTTTTAAGATAGTAGGGGCCTTTGTATTTCGCATTTGCGATAGAGTAGTGGGGTACTTAATTACTGACGGTGGGTCGTCGA
>JAGRNJ010000085.1 GCA_020440825.1 Leptospiraceae bacterium
GAAAACAGAAACCCATGGGAACCAGGGCAAAGTTTTCAGTGTTATAAAACTCATCTTCACTAATGTTCAACCAGCGTCGTAACTCTTTGCCGCTGGCATCCATCCAGGGGATACCCAGATTGTGCACTTTCCTGCCCGGTGCCTGACCAATAATCATGATCTTAGAATGTTCATCAAAACGTACGACCGGTTTCGGCGGGTTTGGCAGTTTTTCTGCACAAAGAACACACAGCGAAATATTTTTTAATAAAGCGGATGATTGCTGCATTTTTACCTGTATCTTTTGAGCTCAGTTTTTCTTAAACTGATTTACAATCTGTACCCTGATTTTAATGTATAATACTATGAAAAAAATCGCAATATTAATGTCCCTGTTGGTGCCGGCACTGGCTCTGGCCCAGGGTTCACTGCCTGAAAAACCTGAAGACGGAAAATGTTACGCCCTGTGTACGGTAGAAGCCGAATACAAGAAAGAACCTGTTAAGGTTCTTGTACGACCTGAATATAAAAAACTGAAAGTAATACCGGCAGAATATAAGACCGTTACCGAAACAGTTGTAATGCGACCAGAGTCGAAAAAATTTGTCTATGTGCCTGCCAAATATAAAATAGTTAAAAAAGAAGTGGTGGCCAAAGAAGGTTACAACAAACAGAATATTCTGCCAGAAGAATTTAAGAAAGGTGAAGACCGGGTTCTCACAAAAGAGAAAACCGGTAACTGGGTAGTCAGTGAAAACAAGGTACCCGATTGTGAATCTGCTGACCCTGACGAATGTAAGATTGTATTTTATTCAGAAACTCCCGAAGAATTTACAACCTATACCAAATATGATAAAGTAAAAGACCAGACTGCTGCGCCAGCACCGATCGAACCAATAAAAGAATTTATTGAGGTCGAAGAAGAGGTTGAACCCGCCCGTATAGAAGAAGTTGTGATTCCTGCGGTTACAAAAGAAATTACCCGAACAGTTTTAGTCAAAGATGAAACTGTTGTTGAAGAGGTCATACCTGCTGAATACGCAACCATTGAAAAAACCGTACTTGTGAAAGCGGGCGGTTTGAAAGAGTGGAGAGAGGTACCCTGTAACGTGGCCAAGGTTGCGCCCGGCACTGAGAAAAAAGTAAATTTTGACATGAATCTGCCTGCGAATAAACCAGCCAAGCAGAAGTTTGAACCTCTGCCGGTCTTTTATCGCCTGGGCAGTGCTGAACTGACCCCTACCTCAAAAAAGACAATTGATGAGAGGCTGGTAACGATGCTCAAAGCAAAACCGAGTATGAGAATTCGCATCATGGCCCATACCGATGCCCAGGGTGCACCCGATCGTAATCTTGCTCTCTCAAAATTACGTGCAAAAAGTGTGGTCGACTATCTGATCTTGAAGGGAATTGCCCGTGATCGACTGGAATCAGAGGGGTATGGAGACACACAGATTATCAATAAATGTAAAAGAGGGGTCCGTTGTTCAGAGGCTGAGCATGCCCAGAATCGACGTACTGAATTCGAAGTAATTGCTGAATAGGCGTTTGCCAGCACGTTTCGGGTAGTCATTTTGGTATTGTGAAAACCACAAGAAGCTCTGAAGAATACCATCGTGCTGAACTTTTGTTTCCGGGAGGGGTTAACTCTCCCGTGCGCGCATTTCGCAATGTAAAACGGGATCCACTGTTTATTGAGAAAGGGCAGGGAGCCTGGCTGTTTGATGTCGATGGCAACCGCTATCTCGATTATGTAGGCAGCTGGGGCCCGCTCTTATTCGGTCATGCCCACCCTGAAATACTGAATGCCATCCACCAGGCTGCCCAGCGAGGCACCAGTTTTGGGGCTCCCACACCAGGAGAATCTCAACTGGCCGAACTTATTCGACAGTTTTTCCCCAGCATGCAGATGATGCGATTTGTCAATAGCGGCACCGAAGCGACCATGAGTGCTTTGCGCCTTGCCCGGGGCTTTACAGGCCGCGCAAAATTTATAAAATTTGCCGGCTGCTACCATGGTCATGGAGATTCATTTCTCGTCAAAGCAGGTTCAGGGGCACTCACTTTCGGAGAACCCGACAGTGCAGGCGTCACGAAAGGAACTGCCACAGATACTTTGACTGCCACCTATAATAATCTCGAAGAAGTAGAAACGTTGTTTGCCAATAATCCCGATCAGATTGCCTGTGTGATCGTAGAGCCGGTGGTCGGCAACATGGGCACAGTGCCTCCGCAGCCGGGCTATCTACAGGGTCTGCGAAAACTTTGTGATGACAACAAAGCATTATTGATTTTCGACGAAGTTATGACCGGCTTTCGCGTTGCCAAAGGCGGGGCACAAGAGAGATTCGAGGTTAAACCTGATCTCACGACATTGGGTAAAATTATCGGGGGCGGATTACCGGTAGGTGCTTATGGCGGGTCAGCTGAAATTATGCAATCTCTTTCTCCTTTGGGCAAGGTTTACCAGGCTGGTACGTTAAGTGGTAACCCTCTGGCTGTGGCAGCCGGTACAGCTATGTTGAAACTAATTCAAGACAACCCTGGCGTCTACGAGCAGCTTGAGAAAAAAGGCCAGAAACTCTGCGATGGGCTGCAGCTTGCCCTGCAAAAGGCATCGATACCCGGTATTGTACAGCGTGTGGGTTCGATGTTTACTTTATTCTTTACTGAAAGACAAACTATTGAGAATCTCGATCAAGTACTCGCCTGTGACCGAGACAAGTTTGTAAAGTTTTTCAACGGCATGCTGGCCAAAGAAGTCTACCTGGCGCCATCGCCATTTGAAGCAGCCTTCATGGGGGCTGCACATTCCGAATCAGATATAGATATGACCATAAAAGCAGCAGAAGAAGTACTACTCGATATGGCCAGAGCAGGGAAGTAACGATGGGCCCGATTGAAAAAACACTCAAACGACTGCCAATTTCTGCAGATGATGAAAAACCGCTCTGGTTCATGCGGCAGGCCGGTCGGGTTTTACCCCGTTATCTGAAATTGAGAGAAAGTTACAGCTTTGATACTTTGATGAAAGAACCAGAACTGGCAGCTAAAGTAACTCTGCTTCCGATCGAAGATCTCAAAGTGAATGGTGCCATTTTATTTTCAGATATCCTGGTCATTCCAGAAGCGCTGGGTATGGAATTAAAATTCACAGATGCCGGCCCTCGATTCTCTTCGCCTTTGTCCCAGGCCCCGAATAGTATTGAACATCTGAGTTTTGATGATTCTAAACTCCAGCACGTTTATAAGACCCTGGAGATATTGACCCGCGAGCTACCGCAAAAGGTTACAATGATAGGCTTTTGTGGAGCTCCCCTCACGGTTTTCTGTTATATGGTGCAGGGTCTGGGTTCTGATCATGATTTTCCTGCGGCAGTTTCCCTTTTTTATAAAGAAGAAAAACTGCGGAATATACTGCTAGAGAAGATAACCCAGGCTTCTATTGAATATGCTAAACATCAGGTAGCAGCGGGGGCCAGAGTATTTCAGTTATTCGACACCTGGGCAGGAATTTTACCTGCTAAAGATTTCACAGAAATTATTCTGCCCTATGTGCAGCGAATTTTAGCCAGTATACGGGAAACAGGGGTACCGGTGATTTATTTTCCGCGAGGTCTGGGGCTGGCGAATTCGGCAATTACTTTTGAAATTGCAGATGGTCTGGGTGTTGACTGGCAAAGTGATCTCGCTGAAATCGACAGCATTGTGCCCGCAGATATTACATTGCAGGGAAATCTTGACCCTCGCCGGGTAAAAGCCGGCTGGCCCTTTGTGCAGCCGGCTCTCGATCAACTGATTGAGTTTCATATTGCCCGCAGAGCAAAGCCGGGCAAGCATATCTTTAATCTGGGCCATGGGGTTATTCCCGGCACAAAAATGGAAACTTTACAGAAAATCGTGCAGAGAATTCAAGAGAAATAATATGCCGGTGGTAGACCGAAATTTTCTGCTGAAATATGACGTACGTGCTCCGCGTTATACCAGTTATCCGCCTGCAACACATTTTTCTGCAGACTATACCTGTGACATGCATCGGGAACAGTTGATTGATTCTAACGTTCGTGGTGATAAAAACATTTCCTTATATGTGCATATTCCCTTTTGTCCGGTTCGCTGTCTGTACTGTGGATGCAATCAGGAAGATTTGCAGGGACGGGATTTTGTTTCAGTATATGTCGATACAATTCTCCTGGAAATCGAGCGGGTCGCAGCCTATATTGACCGGGACCGCAGGGTAACCCAGGTTCATTGGGGCGGGGGAACTCCGAATTCTATTCATCCTGATTTTATTGAAAAGATCATGTTGAAGTTAAGGGAGCAGTTCAGCTTTCCGCAGCCAGGCTCGAAAGAAGAAGAAATCGAAATTGCAATGGAAATTGATCCCTCGATAATCTCGCTCGAAAAACTGGAACGCTTCAGGCAGCTCGGTTTTAACCGGGTCAGTTTCGGTGTGCAGGATTTTAACCTGCAGGTGCTTGAAATTGTCAATCGCCGACCTTCCAAAATTCCGATTCCCGAACTGGTAGCAGCCTGCCGCAAAATGGGGTATCGAGGTATCAATCTTGATTTTATTTACGGATTGCCCGGGCAAAAGCTGGAAAACTTTGCCGAGACTATTGACCTGGCGATCGCCTCTGATCCTGATCGTATTGTCACATTTTCTTATGCGCATGTTCCCTGGGTTAAGAATCATCAGTCTGATCTTGAGAAGTATGTGATACCCAGTGCCGATGAAAAACTCGAAATGTTTTTGATGTCACTGCATAAGATTTCACATGCCGGGTATGCCGTAATTGGTATGGACCATTATGCAAAATTCGATGATGAACTTTCTCGGGCAAGGGAAAATGGTAAACTGCATCGAAATTTTCAGGGCTATGCCAGTCGTGAAACAACAGGACAGGTGTACGCATTCGGTTGTTCTTCTATTTCCCAGCTCGAATACTCCTATGCGCAAAATGTGAAAACTTCGCGAGAGTATGTTGCAAGAATGAATGAATCAGAGTTTGCAATTGAAAAGGGCATTGTCTTGACTGAACAAAACTATCGTGATCGGGCCATTATTACCGAATTGATGTGCAATGGAAAAATCGATGTGAATCACATAGCCAGTATTACCGGCAGCACCCGGGAACAGATTCTGAATTATTTCTCTGAACTGGTTCCCCAGCTGCAGAGCTATGTTGACGATCATCTTCTCAAGATTGATTTACCAGACAAAATTGAGGTAACAAAAGACGGATGGCTAGCTGTGCGCAGTATTGCCACTCATTTTGATCCCCTCTTGAAGAATGATTCAAACCGTTATTCGAAAGCTTTATGAAAACCGAAGTCGTAATATTAGGAGCAGGTGCAACGGGGCTTACCCTGGCTTATGAACTGCATAAACGCAAGATTCCATTTGCATTGCTCGAAACCTCTTCTCGAACAGGCGGGGTAATTGAAACCCACCGCGAAAATAAATTTGTCTTTGAGAGCGGCCCGAATACTCTGCAGCTCAATCGAAATGAAGTCGGGGTTCTCTTTGAAGAGCTTGGTCTGCAACCAGTACTGCCTTCAGAAAATGCAAAATACAGATATATTCTAAAAAACGGGCGCTGGTGTGCATTGCCCTCTTCACCGCTTTCACTGGTCACCACTCGTTTGTTTTCAGTAAAAGATAAACTGAAACTCATGGTCGAGCCGCTTCGTCGGAGTGGCCACTTTGAAAATGAAACCCTGGCTGCAACAGTAGTGCGCAGACTGGGCCAGAGTTTCTTAGATTATGCGATTGATCCTTTTGTATCGGGTATTTATGCAGGTGATCCCAATGAGCTGATTACCAGAGTTGCTTTCCCGCGATTGTATAATCTTGAAAAAAATTATGGCAGTTTTATTCGAGGGGCCATTCACAAAAAATTTGATAAAACAAATATCAAACATCCTATGGTAACCAATAAATCAATTACCTTATCTGGTGGTCTTGAAACTTTGATAAAAACATTAGAGCAGAAACTTCCTGCAAAATCGATACACAGGAACATCAAACTCAAACGCTGGAAACACAATAAAAACGGCCTCAGTATTGAATGGATTGAGAACAAGCGTGCTCATAGTTTGCAGACGAACCATCTGGTGTACTGTGGGTCATCCGCCCGTATCAATGACTTTTTACGAACCGGTGCTTTGCGTGGTACTGAGCTGTTGAGTGAACCAACCACTGCCAATGTCATTCAAGTGAGCGTTGGTTTTCATCAATGGCAGGGAAAAAAACTGGATGGTTTTGGCCTGCTGGCCCCATCTATTGAGCGGGCCGGTTTTCTCGGGGTTCTTTTCCCTTCTGCTATTTTTTCTGGCCGTGCTCCTGAAAATGGAGCTCTGCTGTCTTTCTTTTTCGGAGGGCGCAGAAATCCTCTTGATGAACTGGAATCTGATACACTGGTCTTAAAATCGGTTCAAAAGATTCTTGCTCAACATTTTGAAACAAACAAGAAACCCGACCTGTTTCGTGTGTTTCGCTACCAGGGAGGAATTCCCCAGTATGATATCGGTTTTGATCTTATAGCTCAGGGAATTGAACGACTGCAAAATAAATTTCCCGGTCTGCATATCAAGGGCAACATTCGCGATGGTATTGGTTTGCCCGATCGAATTGTTCAGGCAGTGCAGTTTGCCGAGCAGCTAGCCCAGTCGACGTAATTGTTCGCCAAGTCTTTTCAAGTCGCCCATAACATCATTGGGAGCAGGGCGGATGGATGACGCAAGCTGATTGGCATCGTCAATAAGGTCAAGAATCAGTTTTTTTTCTGCCATCTTACGTGAAGCAGGTAAATCGAGATAGTTTGCTTTGTATTCACTGGCCTTTTCATCGATTATGGCTATAATCTGGTTTAACGCAGAAATTTGTTCTGAAGACATGAACTAGAAAAGAATAATCATCGATCTTGTCAACCCAAGCATCGAAATACAACAATTTTTGCTTTTCTGTGCGGCGTCGCATTGTAAACGTTACCGACTACCGGGAGTCTCGTGAAAGAAAAAAAAGAGAGCACAACTGTTAAGAAGGTTTCGCGCGCTAAAAAAAGCGTTTCTAAAAAAGCGCTGGTATCAGAAAACTCTGCTTCCCGAAGTGCTTACCGTGCAGGTTTAAGCAAAGCCAAAATCTCACAGGACGCACTTATGCTGCGGGCAGAAAACCTGCAGAAAATCTATGGCAAGCGCATGGTAGTGCGCGAAGTTTCCTATAACGTTAGACAAGGCGAAGTAGTAGGTCTTTTGGGACCCAACGGAGCCGGTAAAACCACATCGTTTTACATGACCGTTGGTCTGGTACGGCCTACCAAGGGACGCATTTTTATGGGTGATGATGAAGTGACAGATTTACCGATGTATATGCGTGCCCGCCGCGGAATCGGGTATCTGGCACAGGAAGCTTCGATCTTCAGAACCTTGACTGTACGTGAAAATATCGAAAGCATCTTTGAAATTCGAAAGTTCCCGAAAGATAAATTGAAAAGTGAAACAGACCGCCTTCTCAAAGAGCTCGAAATTGAGCATGTACAGAATGGTCTTGGCATCACCTTATCAGGCGGAGAAAGGCGCCGGGCAGAGATCGCCCGTGCACTGGCTTCAGAACCTAAGTTTCTGCTGCTTGATGAGCCATTTGCCGGGGTTGACCCTATCGCGGTGAAAGATATTCAAAAAGTTATTGAACAGTTACGGGAACGCAATATTGGTATTCTGATAACTGATCACAATGTACGGGAAACCTTAAAAATTACAGACCGCGCTTATATCATGTTTCAGGGTGAACTTCTCATAGAAGGCACCGCCGACGTACTGATCAATGATCCTAAAGCCCGGGAAATCTACCTGGGTGATGATTTTACGATCTAGTATGCCGGCACCAAAAAACACCTTACGCACTTCCCAGAAACTTGGCCTGTCATTAGGGCTAAGGGCTTCTCTAAAAATATTGTCGATGGGCCAGTTAGAACTGCGCCAGCATGTGCAAAGTATACTTGAAGAAAACCCTTTCGTCGATGAAGCTACAGGAGAAGTCGGTGCGGATGATTTTGACAGTTCGGGGAAAAGTGATTTCATCGAAGAACTGGCTGTTTCATTACCATCCCTGCCAGATCATCTGCATCGTCAGTTTCACGACATGAATTTATCAGCTGCGGCGTTAAAGCTGGCAGAAACCTTTATTTCTTATGTAGATGCCAATGGCTTCACCAGTATTAAACATGAAGAAATCATTGCCCGCAGCAACCTGGAGCGCAATGCGTATGCAGAATTGCTGCACGCAATTCGCGATCTCGAGCCGACCGGTCTCTTGGCAGAGACCTCCTGGCAGTGCCTTGAGTGGCAGGCTGAAAAAAATTTCAAGCATGACCCTTTGCTCAAAGATATTCTTTCGGTGCTGGAACTGGCTGCCAATAATCTTGCAAGGCTCTCTTTTCAAGATAAGAAGAACCTTGCTGAGTCTTTACACGTAGAGTTCTCAGATCTGCAGAAAAGTTTTGCCAATCTATACCAGCTTGATCCTTTTCCCGGCCGAAACTATACGTTACAATCACAGAATGCAATTTATCCTGAGGTGGTATACCAGGAAAATGGTGATTCCATTGATATCATCGTTCATAATCATCTCATTCCTGAATTGCATTTAAACCGGGAATTATATGAAGAGTATAAAGGGAAAGGAGATAAAAACTGGGAAGATCGTTATGCAGAGGCAGAAAATCTTATTCGCAGCATTCAGTATCGACAGGATTCATTGATCAAGATTGCACGTTCCCTGCTGGTGCACCAGTATGATTTTTTTAAGACCGGTACTTCTGCGATCAAACCTTTAAATCTTGCCGACATTGCCAGTGAGGTAAAACTGCATATTTCAACGGTAAGCAGAATTGTAAGTCAAAAACACTGTCAATGCCGTTGGGGAGTGTTCCCGCTCAAAATATTTTTTCCCATGCGGCTCAAGAGCAACGACGGCTCAAACCTGGGAAGCGAAGATCTGCGGCAGGCCATATTAGAGCTGGTTGGCCAGGAAAATTCAGAAAAACCTTATTCTGACTCTGAATTGACCACGCTTTTGAGAGAAAAGGGTTTTGATGTACAACGACGTACCGTGGCAAAATACCGTAATTTACTGCACATTGCGGCTATGGCAGATCGTAAAAAGACACCAAAGAGTAAATAACTGGTATTTTCTATAGAATCCGCGAAAGCCGGCTCGATTAATCTAAAATCATCAAATAAAGAGTTGAAACAATGCCTTTATGTTTTAACATGTAACAATTCTAAAAGGAGATAAAATGAACATAGCATACTACTTTAAAAACATTGATTCCACCGAAGCTATAAAAACCTATGTTGCAGATAAAACTACAAAACTGCAAGAAAGAATGCACCATATTGAAGGTGTTGATGCACGCTTTTCTGTCGAGCGGCAAAACCAGATGTTTGAAATAACAGTGCATGCAGATGCTACGGTTTTTCATATTCGCAAAACAGAAAAAGATATGTATGCAGCAATTGATCTGGCAATGGAGGTTCTCAATAACCAGATTGACCGTTACCATAAGAAAATAGCAGAAAAAAACACTGCTTTAGAAAATTTACAGCAGTTGCCTGTGTTCAACCAGCCTGAGCCAGATGAGGCCGCTTTGATCTCGGTTTTTGAAGCCCCGGTGAAACCGATGGATGATACAGAAGCAATTTTACAACTGCAGGCCAATAAATATCGATTTTTAATGTTCCACCACAATAATGAACAACGTTACAGTGTGGTAATGGCAAGACCCGATGGCAACTACTCAGTGGTTTCACCTTTACCTGACGATGGACAATATCAGGAGACTGTGGTAAAACTCGAAGCTGGCGAGACCAAACCATTAACCGAGTCTTTGTACCCTATGGCAAAGCTCACCATCGCAGAGGCAATTGAAAGGCTCGAAGAAAACAACCTTGATTATCTCGTCTTTGTCAATGATGAGACGCTGAGAATGAATCTGCTGTTCCATGGCAAACATGGCGAGTTGATCATTAAAAAACCGGCCATCTGACATGCCGGCCTTTGCAGTCAAAGATCTTTTAGCAGAAGAACTACATCTGCATTTGTCTTTGTTAACGCAAAATGCAAATTTAGATCTGCAGATTACAGAGAATGACTTAAACCGGCCCGGTCTTGCTTTGACCGGGTTTTTCGATTTTTTTGCAAATGAACGTATCCAGATTTTCGGACAGGGAGAATGGTCTTATCTACAGACTATGTCGCCCGATGTTCTAGATGAAAACCTGAACAAATTCTTCTCATATTCTTTGTGCTGTCTTATTTTTACTCACAATAATTCACCCCCAGATTCTCTGCTTACCCGGGCAGAGCAGAAAAGCATTCCTGTTTTGCGTACCGATTTGAATACACACAAATTCATTTTGCGAATCTCTCACTATCTCGACGAAAAACTCGCCCGTTCGACAATCTTGCACGGGGTTCTGATCGAGGTTTTCGGGGTCGGGGTCTTGTTACAGGGAAAGAGCGGGGTGGGTAAGAGTGAAACCGCGCTTGAACTGGTCGAGAGGGGCCATCGATTGGTAGCCGATGATATTGTCGAGATTACCTGTCGAGATGAAAACCGACTGTATGGCAGCGTTTCTGAAACTATTGAGCACCATATGGAAATTCGCGGCCTTGGAATTATTTCAGTGAAAGACCTGTTTGGCGCGGGCAGTGTTCGAAAAAATAAGCGAATAGATCTCATTATTCATTTAGAAGACTGGGACCAGGAAAAGGAATATGATCGGCTGGGGCTAGATGAACAAAAGCAGGAAATTCTCGGGGTAGAAGTCGATATAATGACGATTCCAGTGCGTCCGGGGCGAAACCTTCCGATTCTCATTGAGACGGCAGCCAAGAATCACAGTCTCAAAGTAATGGGCCATAATGCAGCAAGGCTATTCAATGAAAAGCTCAGAAAACTTGTCGCAACCGGTTCAGATTCCTGAGCTAATACTGATTTTCTCTGAGCAACTATGTCAAAAATCAAATTGAACGCAACCTGAATATTGAAATCAGAATGAAGTAGTTGGGCGATCCCCCGGTTCCTTTTCAACCTCTAAAGCCGATTCTTTGAAAATTCTGCAATTGATGCCCTATGTCGTTTAGAAAATCTGACAGATCAATGGAATACTGCTTTATTTTCGGGCTCATGGAAAGTAAATCAGAAGATACTGGGGTAACGTGATTTCAAAAGAGGTCATCATTCAAAATGCATCCGGCGTGCATGCACGTCCCGCAGCAACATTTGTGAAACTTGCCAATCGGTTCAAGGCAGAAATTTTTGTCGAGAAGGCAGGCCACCGAATCAATGGCAAAAGCATCATGGGATTGATGATGCTGGCATTGACCCAGGGGGCCAAAATACAGGTTATTGCTGATGGGGAAGACGAAGATACTGCGGTAGAAAAACTGACCACACTTGTTGAAAACGGGTTTCAGACTGTCTAATTTGCCGGCAATTTGGGGCAGATTTTAGTCAATATACAATCTTCACAATTGGGCTTTCTCGCCATGCACCATTTTCGGCCCAGAAATATCATATACAGAGAAAGATCAATCCACACTTCTTTCGGCCAGACCTTCATCAAGGCTTTCTCTACTGTTTCGGGAGTCGTGGCAGTTGTAAACCCGAGTCTTTGTGAAATTCGCCGAACATGAGTATCAACCACGATGCCCGGTGCCTGGTCAAAAGCCAGGTTCATTATCTACATTTGCTGTTTTTCTGCCTATTCCGGGTAATTTTGTCAATACTTCAAAATCTGCCGGTATTTTCCCTGCATACTGTTCAGTTAGAATTTTGGCCAATGCGAGAATATTTTTCGCTTTATTATGGTAAAAGCCGGTTGAAAAGATAAGTTTTTCAATGTCCTGCAGTTTTGCTTTTGCCAGCGAGAACATGTCGGGATACTTTGCAAACAGAGCAGGGGTAACCAGATTGACCCGCTCATCGGTGCATTGGGCACTTAAAATCACAGCGATGGCCAGCTGCTCGTTGGTTGAATAGTCTAACGGTGGTTTGACCGGCCCGAAATGTTCTTTGAGAAGGCGGTCTATTTTTTTTACATAGGCAGGTTTTACCATTTCAATATCCACGTACAAGTCTGTCTTCTGTTACACAGCGTAAAGCTAACCGGTTATTGTTCTCATCGGGAGAAGAAGAAAATTTCAGCAGATCTGTAAAACTGCAGATTTACACAGGTAGATACCGAAAGCAGATCAATTCTTGGTTTACATCATGCAGAGCAACGCAACCCTACCCCGGTGAGTCGCGGTTTCTTGAGGCATTTTCGTTTCTCAATATTTCTTTATTCTTCTATTCTGTTGCATCTTGGAATCTATATTTATCTATTCAATCATCGGGATGGGTTAGACGGATGGCTCATCTGCAATTTCAAGGTTCCTGTGCTTTTGCAGGTACAGATGCAGCCACTGCAAGGTGAGAATGAAGAGCAGCAAGACGGTTCGGCAAAGAAATCTGGCAGCAGTGAAAACCCTTCTGAAGCAGAAGGGTTAACCGAGGCCCAGAAATCTGAGATGCTAGATGCTGACCCCGAAAAATGGGGTGAGCTTCTCAATCGGCTGGAAGACACTGATGATCTGCGAAAAAACAGAACAGAGAGCTTTGAAGGTCTGCTGAAAAACCGGGATGTATCGAATTCCTATGTACATCGACCCCGTCAATATGAAGATATTATTGTAAAAGATGTCTTTCCCAGTCTCAACGGAATTGAAAAGAAATTTGAAGACATTATTGAAAAGGCTCCGGATAACCTGAATGAATATCTCGAACGAAACCGTATTATTGAAGACTATCGGCGTCTCAAAAAAGGGGAACTGCCCGCAAATCGGCGCAGGGCAGAAATCAAAAAAGAAGGGGAATTAGAAAGGCAGCCTCTGAGTTTTCCAAAAGCCAATCGGGAAAAATATCTCGATAAAATTCTGCCTGCACCCAAAGAAAGCCAGATGCGGGATTTTCTGCAGAATTACGGCCAGTATGATCCCGACAAAGGTGACTTACCTGAGGCAATGCGGGACCTGTACTATGAAAATCTGCAGAGATTGGCCTACATATTCGCCGAAGACCCCACTTATTTTATAGTCGATTATTATCAGGAAAATCTCAATAAAGAAGATTTTCTAATGCATTCTTTGAATCTGGTCTCAAAGCATAACAATACAAAATTGATGGCAGAAATACTGTTTGCACTCGAAAATATTTATGAAATTCAACAACGCGCTCTGGGTTATTTCTTTCAGTTTGATTCCCTTTACCCCGGTTTAGATGAAAAGCAGAAGCAGGAACTGCGGGTAGAGACTCTCAGCAGGGTTCGGGAACGCTATAAGAAGATACTCAAAGAGAAAAAACTTTCTGATCCCGCCAGGCTTGACAATCTTTATTTTGAGAGACGTTTACAGGTCATGAA
>JAGRNJ010000086.1 GCA_020440825.1 Leptospiraceae bacterium
AATCAATTCGCTGGTTGTCAATGGCGGAGCGATTCCGTCTTCGTAGTTGCAACCGTGTCGACGCAGGGCACGAACAAGTTTAACCGTCTTTGCCGCTCCCACATTTTTCACCAGATCAATAATTTTCTGTTCAGGAATTCTCTGTAATAAAGTCAAGAGCTCATAATTTGAAAGGCCGGCGGCTCCCACCACAGGAACCGGACAACCCGGCCCCGGTGCGACCGGTACGGCTAGCTCACTCGTCGGCGCAGCCAGAATTGTTTCTACTTCACAAGGCCCCAGTTCTCTGAGCAGTTTGCCTAACAGATAATCGGGAATTTTATCATTAGAATATTCCCGTGGAGAATCTGCATTTCGAATACAATTTTGAGCTGTAAAAGTTATAAGCAAGAGTAAAATAAAAATATAACGGAATGAATTAAAACTTTTGCTGACAGGCAGCCTGAAAGAGGGATTCGCAAAATATTTTGACAATTTGACCAGATCGAGTACTTTTAAGGCTCTTCTGGGCCAGTACATTAGCAGGCTAAATTCAAACTTTTTACGTATCAGTTTTTTCAGTACTCTCATAACAGCGCCACCGAATATCCTAACTGAAAGAAAAAACCTGTCTGGTTAAAACTGACTGACCGGGTTTCTTCGAAGATCGTATCTGAGTATGTGAAACTGAATTGCCCATTGCTGGTTGCCGACTCGGTAAAGCCACCCCTTCGCACCAGTTCTGCAGAGAAAAACTGCAGATGCAATCCTGTTCTGAAAAAGATGAAATGAGGCCCCGATACCTGCAGGGTACCCCCGACTACTGGTGAAAAACGGAAGCCCAGGTCATTTACATAATGTTCCTGCAATTCTCCCTTGATTGAGTAGGCAGAAGTCACCGGACCACTGCCGAGGTCAACCGCAATGGAAGTTGGCCCGCCCTCTATCGTGTATTTGCGCATTCCATTGGCAAACATTAAACCGATATCAAACCCGATAAACGGTATAAATTCCCGCTTTCTGAAAAATGACATTTTTTGTAAGAAGGGCAATCCGCTTTCATGATAATAATACATCCCGCCATTCGGAATCAATAAAAACATACTCTCTTCTATTTTTATTTGCGCATTGTATGATTTGTTTACCAGTGCAGAAGAAAACGCATTCGGCGTAGTATAAATCAGTTCAGTGGCAGTGTCGACTACATCTCTGCCCGCAAACGGATACATTTCAAAACCGCCTCGCAAACGAATTCCATTGAGTTTTTTAAAGAAAGCATACTTTTTGAGAACAGGGAAATTATAAAGACGAATGCCCAGAGTACCTTCGATTGAAAATGTCATATTCATGCTGCGTGCACTATCGGGAGCAAGTTCATAGTTTCTGGAGTAAAAGTCTGTTCGATTACGAAAAAATAAATCTTCATTGAGAGACTTTTCCCGTGCTGAAATCCATTCTTCATTTTCACTGAAAAAATGCAGTCCCACTGCAGCTCCGAGTTCAAATGAATAAAAATATTTACTTTTGAATCCCTCTGCACTCAAGCCCGCACTGAAGACACCCGCCAAAATTAGAATTACACCGGCTTTAGAGAATGCACAGAAAAACAAAGTACCAACCTTTCTGAAACGAAAAAAACTGTGCAGAGCATTCAAGGCTGCGAGGGAGTTTTTCAAAACATTACCCCCGCCTGCAGGTAGAAACCAAGCAATTCAAATTTTGTCGCTTCGCGATTTGCGATACCAATTGCCGAAAGGGGAAAAGAAGCAGCAATTTGGTCGCCGATCAAAGCCTGGCCAATGCCATCGACATTTCTATCGAGAGTTACCCAGCCATAAGAAACCCCTACCCGAATATCAATATCAAAGCCTTTCACATTGCGGCGGTAATTGGCAAACAACCTCATTTGCGGGCCCCAATCACCAACTGCCGTTGAAGAAGCCGCTCCTTCCAGTACTCGTGTATCCAGAGAACCGGTTGGCCCATCTGTACGGCGAGCCTGAAATTCTACATTCTGGATCGCGGTTAAAAACATTGCGCCAAGAGAACCACCAAAGGCGACTGTACCCCAGCTTTCCTGCCGCCAAAGCCAGTCATAATGAAATGTGGGGGTCAAGATCCAGATTCGTTCGTTGATAACAAATTTGAGTGAGTATTCACCGGCCAGTGTGTTCTCATCGACAAATCCCAGTCTTGCCAGCGGGCAGTCAGACAGGGCCCCCGAGCACTGCTCCCTTACTGTGGCGGTCGTTGAGATATCGGCAGTATTCAAGGGGACGAGACCCGCTAAACCCAGATCAAACTCAAACCGGTGCTTGCCCATAATGTAACCACCGCCAAAGTTACCTGTGGGAAGAATGTTCGTGGCTGCCCGACCTACTTCACTCGAGGCATTGATATTGAGAGTGGTTGTCTTGGTGGCGATCTGCATGCGCAGAGGGTCTCCGCCAAAGATCCCTGAAATCTGATCAAAGGCTTTCTGAATATCTGAGCCGAGGTTATAATAATTTACGTAAAACGAGGGTTTCAGGTACCATTTCCCTTTCAATACAAACTGTGAGCGCTGGCTGTAATCAAAGTTCACATCATCAAGTCTGACAGGCTGGTCAAGACCGGGAGTACGTGCATCTCGATCATTGCCAGCCGGTTCTTTCGGCTCTACAGGGCGCGATGGCTCACGCGGAGAAGTTGCATCTTCATCAGTATCAAATACGCCGACAGCAAATATATTTTGAATGTTGGTTATTAGACATACATTAATAAGGACAACAAGACCTAATGTTTTCAAAATGGGCGTGATATTTACCCCCGGAATAACTGCCCGGGAAGAAATATCAGACACATTTTTAGCAGATACAGTTTTTTGCCGATCATATGGAACGTTAAAAAATGATCTTACAAATTCAATTGCCTGCCAATTGAACACTCGAAACAGTCTGAAAATAGAACATTGTATTTGCGAATAGACGTTCACTAAACGATATGACGACAAAAAAAACATATAACAAAACTTTTTTTTCTCGATTATTCTTGATTCTTTTAACGCACTGCACATTTTTACTTTGCTCTTCGCAAAGCTGTGCCGGGGTGAATCTGTTGGTTTGCAATGTCGTTTCATTGATCTTCATAAAAAAACATCCATGAGATGGCGAATTCAGTTCACCAGAAATTTCCAGAAGTTTTGCTTCAGAAACTCTTAAGCTGCTGAAAGTACCCCGTGGTCTAAACCACGGGGTTGCCATCTCTCGGATGTAAGGGAAAAATTTTCTGAAATCTTACCAGCCTGAACCAGGCAGCGCCGTACAGGGCGTTTCAAAGTTCGGGTTTGGTGTATTGATTGTACTTACTGTAATATCATCACCATCGTGAGTTCCTAACGGTGCAGTATAGTCACCAACATGGTCAACGCAACCGATAGTCACAATCGCATCCATGATGTTTACCCCGTTCATCAAGGTGATGAGTGAGGTTGCTGTTGAAGCATTGTTCATCAAGATTGAAAGGTGGTAAGGACCAACCGCCGGGAAGTCAATATCGGTCGCTGGTGGGGTGTACAGGTTAGGTACAAATGTTTGTGCACTGCCGTATTGGGAAACAAGCAACAAACGTACCAGACCTTCACGACGCGAGATTGCGCCAGCATTGTAAGTCAGGTTGACATTCAAACCGTTTAAGACACTGGCCAGACGACCGGCTTCTGTTGTTCCAGTAACATGACGAATAAGGGTTGCCATATGCTGGTAGCCAACCCCGGTTGAGACGCCGGTTGGGATACCTGCAGGTGAACCATCATAGGTACCCAGTAATACACCAACATCATCATGTATTGCACTTGGGGTAGTAACAGTTACACTCGCCTCGGTCGCACCAGTAACATCGGTAACAATCTGGGTCAGCTTGGGAACATCGTCAAGATTGATCGCATTGAGCAAGCTTGACAGGTCTGTAGGCCCTGCATTTGCCGCATTCATTACCGCATTTACCAGACCAACAACATCTGAAGAATTAGTCACATTGTCCGTCAAGTGTGCCAGTTTATAGATATCAGTTGTACCGGTTAACACAGTAGTCAGGTCATTGATTGCCTGGGTTCTGTCTTGCGGAGCGTAATCAATAAACTCAAGCAGGTTGACCAGCTTGGCAATATTGGTAGATGTACCACGGTTACCCGCTGTGTAGTCAAATGTGGCAGGAGTAGGTGCCTGGTGATCCCAGGTTCCGGTCGCTGTTGTACAGTTAGCTGATGTTTCAGCCGAGGCAACAAGTATAGCCACCGAACACTCATGCGACAGAACTTCTACCAGAGGGGCAACTTTTGAAGATACCTCTGCTGCAGAAACCCCGCTCAAGATGATTACCAGTGCTCTTAAGCCCTGAATCGTTTGCGGGGTAGCATCACCGGTTCGCACATTGTCAATAACATATGCAAGGTCGGTTGCATCTGAAATATCGTTGATTGCGGCAGCAAGTTTCTGACCGGCAATGCGGGTGGGGTCACCTGCGATCAGGTTTGATTCATACTCAGCAAGTTCGTTCACCAAAAAGGTCAAACGAATAACTGCATCATTAGGCTCAGCAGCATAAGAAGTAGTCAAGCCATTGATCACCTGTACCAGTTTAGATGATACTGTTACGTTTTTAACAGTGTACACCAGAGTTGCGACCGCAGTTTCATTCGGCGTGGGATTAGTCGACGGATTCACACCGTTGACCACATTGGCAAGTTTCTGACCATCACTGATAGAATAGATCAGGTCGATCAGTTTTTCAGGATACCATCGGTTCGAGGTGTCAGATAAAGCATAATCTGCCCCATCACCACGAATTAAATCAACCATTTTGCCATTTGAACCGGCACCGGCGTCAACTGCCCCGGCTAAGGGTCCGTCAAAACTTTTGGCATTGGCTTCGTTGATGTTATTCAATGTATCACTCAGTAAACCTAAGTAAGCTGCCTGGTTCGCAGGTGCACAGGGGGCTGCGATGTTAAATGTATGGCGACAGCCATCTACAACAATTCTCAACTTCCAGCTTTCTGCAGCTGCAACCGCTGAGAGTCCATTTAGGATTCCGGCCAGGGTTTCTAGCGCATTGTCATATAAACCAGGGTGAGAGCTTACTGGAGCAGGGTCCTGGCTGAAGTTATTGATCAGGGTTACCATATCGGCCTCATCGATAACATCTGTGATCACATAGCGCAAGATTGCGTAATCTGAAACATTCTGCAGAATATACACAAGATCTTGTGGCTCAGTAATGTCATTGATCAAAGTTACCAGACGGGGAATGGTGGAATCTGCCGATGCAGGCTCTTCTAGAGTTGGTACCCCCCAGGTCGGGTTGTTTATCTGGCCCGTCCAGACGTCACCGCTTTCTGCATCATTGATCAAGGTAGTCATACGGTCGATATCATCATTCGCAGGTCCCGCCACCCAGGTCAGGGTATTTAAGATATAGATGAGCTTATCTACCCCGGTTGTGTTGTTACCATCATAAGCCACATTGCTGAAGACAGAAGCATCGGTTGTGCTGTTGGTAATAATGTAACCTAATTTAGTTCCGTTGAGAACGCCGCTAATGAGAGTGGAAAGTTTATTACCAGCTACAACATCATCTGTGTCAATCTCCTGAATCAATCGTACCAATTTGGCAGGAGCATCGGTAGTTTCAACCACCTCAACCAGACGATCACCATCGCCGATTGCAGCAATCACTCGACCAAGTCGTCCTACGATTTGTGCACCAGTCAGACCATTGATTACGGGAATCAGGTTATTGGTATAGCTTGCGTCCGTTAAATGCGCCACAGTCTTTGCCAGTTTTTGGATATTGGCAATTTGACCGGCTGCGTTGGTTGGGGTACCGAAGACGTTATCAGTTGTGTCAAGACCTGCCCCGGGTGCAATTGCTGCTATAAGAGCAGTTAATTTTGCATTCACATCTGTGGTTGAAGCAGCACAGGCACCACCATTGTTAGTGTGAATTGCATTCAACAAATCAGACAGCCTGGTAATGGTATCAAGGGTTGTTGGTGCAGCTGATGAAACGAAGTTTGCAGAACGTGCAACATCTGCATAATCATCAATTTCATTCACCAGTGTTACCACACGACCGGCATTCAAGTTCGACAACAGGTCGACCATATGCTCTGCACATGTTGTCTGGTTTACCAGAGTTATTGCGTTCGATGTGCCCAGTGCATAGGTTAACCGGTTAAATTCAGACCCGGCACCGTTCATGATTGTATTGGCCTTTGCCGCACCCACGGCTGCCACCAGTTGTTCATAGCTCAATGACGAGCCTGCATCATTTACTTTATTCTCTGCAAATTTGGTTTTTGCGCTGTTCGACTTACCGCAACTGGCAAGTACAAAAACCAGACTTACAAAGAAAGCAAGCAATGCTTTTCTTAAGTAATTTTGTTTCATTCTTTCCTCCATTTTATTTTTAAGTCCTTTTTTCATTTTCTTTCATCTTCACGTCTTTATAATTCGTGCATTAAAAGTCCCGACAGGCAATCAAATCAGCGTTGTCGGCTGCGCAATCCAGGTTCCACCGGCTTGCGCGGTTATGATATACATTTGATAATAACAGATAATCGATCGAGGTCTTACCGGTCCCGAACATAGGGCTCGAAGCTGTAATAAAATCAAGGTTCAGATTGAAGCCTGCCAGAGAGGCGGGCTGGCACATATCGACTGCCAGTGGAGCCGGGTTGGTACTGCAGTTGGTGGCAAAATCAAAATAAGCAGGGTTATAGTCAGTGCTCTCCCACTCAGTAAACCCGCTGCCAATGTAGCTCCAGTCGGCCTGCCCCGCCGGGCTGCCCTTTAAGACTCTAACCACCCGATAATTGCCACTATCCGCAACATAGAGGTAAGTATTGCCCACTTCAATATCGGCCGGGGTATTGAAGTAATAACGGGCAGTACCCGAGCTCTGGGCCAAAGTTGTATGCCAGCCCGGTGAGCCGTTGGCCCCTAAAATCTGCCGTGTGTTCATATTACCTGATAAAGGTATTCGGGTGATTCGATGGGCTTCGCCTTCACTCGCATATAAATAAGAAGAATCAATGGCAAGGCCGTCCCGGTTCTGGGTAGATGAAAATAAATTTCCCTGCGCGTTGCCGCCATTGCCTCCTGAAATATTACCGGTATCCGTATTCCAGTTTCCATAAGCGGCCACACCATTTGTTGTGAGCCCCCGTCCCTGGCCAATCATGCCCAGATACTTGCCATCGAGATTTACATCATAGGCAGCCCCGCGCAAATCTAAGAGACGGCGAATGACTCTGCCTTTGTTTGAGTCATAAATATAAGCACATTGAAAATCGGTATGATTGTATGCCGGCACAACCCCAACAAGCGATGCATCACAATTGCCAATTTCAAGCTCGGTCGGGAAATCAAACATCCATGGGTCGAGGTTATTCTGAGCAGAAGTCGAAAATTCAACCCCTACCGGTGAGAAACCGTCAATATGTGCAGAATGCCCCAAGGCACCGGCATAGGACCCGGTATGGGTTCTGCGCACAATACGGCGGTTGCCCGAATCTGCTACCAGTAAATAATAAGGGTAATACGGATGAGCATTGTCACTAATGCGAACCACTTTTACCGAATTCGGGGTATTGAAGAGTGAACGGCAGTTCCCGCTCACAGTACCAGAATCAAGAGTGTAAAAGAAGTCACTACCATCATCGGTGCAGGGCACTACACTGCCATTGCCGAGACCCGGGCGGGCACCCAGGCGTCCCATAAACTGACCGGTGCGAAAATTAAACTTGCTCACCGTATGCTGTGCGCGATCGGTTACAAAAATAAAGTCCTGATCGTCACTGTCTCCATAAACATTATTGGCACCAGGGTCACGCACTGCATCTAAACCTGACTGTCTAAAAAAGTAGCCGGGACCATAGCCAAGATCTGTACCCGGGGTTTTATTCCATGAATTTGTGCCACCGCCAATCCAGGCAGTTACGCTGCGCGGGTTACTAGGTAAGGTGGGTGCTGTGAGACAGTCTCCGGTCGGTTCCGGGTTGACCAGAATAAGGTGGATATCTAATTTACATGTATTGCTGGCACCGCAGGCAGTATTGACAAATAACGTGGCACTGCCAGATGACAGATCAAACTCAGTGAGTCGTAAACTGCTTGGGTTATCACCGGCGAATGCAGCTTCCCGCAATGTAAATAATTTTAACCGAGAATCAAACCCCGAAATCGTAAGACTTTGCGACGCTGCACCCCCGGTCACTTCTGCCGGGAATTGAATCGTAGTCCCGGAATTCTGCAGGGTCAATCTTGAATAACGGTAACTGGTTGGCGGCAGGCATCCGCCGTCACCAAAACTGAATGGCAAGCCTGCCCGGGTAAACGCGACCCCGCCCTCACCTACTTTCTTAATGCCTGAGCCAGCAAAGCTCAGCCTCTGCATTCTACTGGCAAATGTTGGCGTGGTATCCCCACTTAGGGTACCAGATGCTTCTGAACCGGCAGCATTCGACAGCAAGTATTGACGAACGGGAACTGAACCTCTCGAATAAACTGCAATCGAGACAATAAAATCAGTAAATGCGGTACGAAAATTACTGCTTGCATATCTTCCGAGAATTGCGTCAAGACCAGCAGCACTTGGGTCAGATGACCCCATGAGGTCATTGAAAAATGCCCGTGTGGTACCAAACGGTGAGGTCAGGGTCTGCACATAACTGAAAAACAAATAGGCCTGTGCATAATTTGCCAGATTCTGCAGGCTGGCATCTGCTCCCGATGCTATGGTAGCGGCCTCGGTACCCCAAGCACTTAAACTGCGGGAATTCCCGAGATATGCCTGCACAATCGGGTTACCCCAGTCACGCAAACGGTCTTGCCGCGCGCGCAAACGACCCGCCAGAATGGCCGGGCCAATCTCGGCCGTACCTTCGGTAATCCACAGGTCATGCATGGCAATGCGGCGCTGGCGATTGCGGTGATTGTAGGTGAACAGATGAGACAATTCATGTAACACGGTCTCTTTCGCCACCTCAAGCGCATTCGCCTGACGTATTGCCGTGGTGGCTCCGTCTGAAGCATCACCCGAAAGCAAAGGATTTAGATCAAGATAAATCAGGTTGTTTTCATTTGAATGGCCCTTTCTTTGTACAATGGTTGTCGCATCTGTAACTAGAGCTAAACCAGTGTTTTCCCTTTTGGTCAATTCTGCTAGTGCAGATGTATATGTATCTGCAAATAAATCGCGCGGAGCAAAATAACCCGAGACATAAGCAGATACCTGCTGACCGAATGAGCTGCCATAGTCATCTTGAATATCAGTAGCAAGTATTATGATCTTACCACCATTCGCTTGAACATCGGGGAAGTTTCCGTTGCCGTAAATCTGCTTCAAAGATTCATAAGAGGGGGCAATTGAATCTACAATAGATTGCGCCCGCGCACCATCAAGCCAGGTGTTGCAATCTGAACACTGTTCACGATACAACAAAATTTTATTATCAGATGATTTGGCCCGGCAGTCGGCTGTAATTTGGGAAAATGCAGACAACCCTGACGGGGCCGATGAACTTCGATTTTGTACCCAGAATTGGGTGACATGCCGCCCCAAACCACTGCAGTTAGTAACTGTGCCCGCTGCATCTAAGCGAGGCGAGACATTCGTGTTCGGCAATGCGGGTATAACTGTAACATCGTCGAGCTCGTCGACGGCGACACAGCCGTGCAGAGTGACCACGATCATGATCACGATGTGCGTTTTATTATACCCTTTCATTACTTTCTACCGCCCTCCGGAAGGCTGGTAAACTAATTTATTTCTGTTATTCTGCTTATATATCCACCAATTGAGTACTACGGGGCCAAAAAAAAGAAAAAAAGCTGCATAAAATTGTACGGCGCACTAGTGCAGGGTGTAATTATAGTAGGGATTCAAAATCGTACCGGATCGCAAAATTGCAGAATGGCATAACCCGGAACCTATATCGAGCCGTATACTATGGATTTCCTTAGCCTAGGTATAGCTCAAATTCCATGCGCTATGGATTTCCGCAGCACGCGCATGGCCAAAATACAAACGCTACGGATTTACGTAGCATAAGCACCTTTCAAAAACTGGCGGCTATGGATTTCCATAGCCGCCACCCGAGCAACCCGTGAAACAAATTGACATGCGCTTTCATTCTTTTGAACTGCCTTATGGCAGAATCTGCCGAAAAAATCAATCTTGACGCACTTTATTCGATAACCCGCAACTTCAATGAAATTGAAGAACGGTTGGGAGATCCCTCTGTAACTTCTGATCCTGCGCGCTTCGCACGGCTTTCCAGAGATCGTGCCCGACTTGAGCCGGGAGCCATGCTGGCTCAGCGTTACCTGAATACTGTGCAGGAAAGTGAAAAGCTACTCAAACAAATGCAGATCGAGAAAGATCCCGAATTGCTGGCCATCATGCAAGATGAATCTGCCCGCCTGCAAAACGAAATCGATTCTATGATTGATGATCTGCAGATAGCCCTGCTGCCTGCAGATGAAAATGATGGTAAAAATGTAATTCTCGAAATTCGGGCCGGTACCGGGGGCGATGAAGCCGGTCTGTTTGCCCGTGACCTCATGCGCATGTACCTGCGATTTTGTGAGCATGATGGCATGACCGCTGAAATTCTTGATGTAACCGATACAGGCATTGGCGGGGTCAAAGAGGCGATTCTGCTTATTAAAGGAGAGAATGCATGGCAAAAACTGCATTTTGAGGCCGGAGGGCACCGTGTGCAGCGAATTCCCGCCACGGAAGCAAATGGCCGCATCCATACTTCAGCTGTTACCATCTCAGTATTGCCCGAGGTCGAAGACAGTGAATACCAGGTAAATGCAAATGATCTGCGCATAGATGTTTACCGCGCGAGTGGTGCCGGTGGGCAGCACGTCAATAAAACAGAGTCTGCCATCCGCATTACCCATATCCCGACCGGGCTGGTGGTTACCTGTCAGGAAGAAAAGTCTCAGCACAAAAACCGGGACAAAGCAATGGCTGTTTTGCGGGCGCGACTGGTAGAAAAAGACCGTCTCGAAAAACATGAAACCCAGGCTGCACAAAAAAAGGCACAGGTTGGTTCAGGTGATCGCTCTGAGAAAATACGAACCTATAACTTTCCCCAGAACCGGCTCACAGATCATCGTATTGGCTATACTTCTCACAATCTCGAACAAATAATGGAGGGGGCACTCGACGACCTTATCTCTGCTTTAATACAAAATGAATCTTCGCGCAAAATGGCTGAACTCTCAGCATGAATAGATTTGCCACCAATCTTGCTCACGCAAATACAAACCGAATTATCTTTATCTTAGTCTGTGTCATTTTGGGCTTTGGACTCAACATTCTGCTTGCCTCTACTTCTTTTTTAGCACGACAGGAATTTGGCGATCCCTATTTCTTCCTGAAAAAACAGGTTTCTTTTGCTATTCTGGGAATACTTGCCATGATTATTTTTAGTCAGGTCTCCTGGCAGATGTGGCGGGAAATTGCCTGGCCATTTTACTTTATCAGCCTGTTTCTGCTGGTTCTGGTTTTTGTGCCAGGCATTGGCCACAAGGCGGGCGGGGCCTGGCGGTGGATTCAAATCGCCGGTATTAGCCTGCAGCCTTCTGACCCTGCCAGACTTGCAACGATTATGGTGCTGGCTCGATTATTCTCAAATCGGGAGACGATACAATCGAGCAATATTCTGGTTGCGCTGGTAGTGGTGGCTGCCCCTGTTTTTTTGATCGCTGTTGAGCAAGATCTGGGAACTGCCCTGCATCTGGTTATCGCAGCCGGTATTTTTTTAACGCTCACTCGTTTTCCTTTTAAGATTCATCTGACTCTCGTATTTATGTCTGCCCCGCTTTTATATTTTGCTATATTCAATGTTCCCTATCGACTTGAACGACTGAAGGCATTTCTTGATCCCTGGAAATTTCGCTATGAGGCTGCTTATCAATTGGTAGCCTCAATGCGCAGCTTTTTATCTGGCGGAGTCTGGGGCAATGGTCTGGGCGAAGGCTTGCGTCGTCATAATCTGCAGGCTCGACATACCGATTTTATTCTGGCGATTGTCGCCGAAGACCTTGGTATTGCCGGGATAATTCTACTTCTGGTTCTGTTCTTTGGGCTGACAATATACGGCTTTCTATTGATGACCAGAGTTAAAGAAGATTTTCCCCGTTTATTGGGCAGCGGCATTTTACTGCTCTTTATATTGCAGGCAACGATCAATATGTGCGTGACAATGGGCATGATTCCTACCACAGGAATTAATTTGCCGCTTTTCAGCTATGGCGGTACCTCTCTGCTAACGTACATGATTGCTTTCGGGATTTTTCTGAATATTACCCGGGAAGTTGAACCGTAGAGACACAACAAATTAGGGAATCTCTGAAAAACTGAAAGTTTTGAAGATATTCCTGAAAACATGGATGTTTTCCCGCGCGTTTAGCGCGGAATT
>JAGRNJ010000087.1 GCA_020440825.1 Leptospiraceae bacterium
GGTCCCAGGCTGTCAAGGCATCGTAAATATCTGCAATGGTCATGATACGGGTCTGCACTGTTATCTGCGGGGCATTGATACCCAGTGGATATCCTTTGCCATTCAGTTTCTCATGGTGGCCATGGGCAATTTCTGGTACATTGCCCAGATCTTTGGTCCATGGAATCTGTACCAAAAAGTTATAGGTATGAGTAACATGGGACTCAATTTCTTTTCGTTCTGCAAGATTGAGAGTTCCTTTGCGAATTGAGAGATTCAACAGTTCATTTTCTTTGAGAAAGGGTATTTTGCCAATTCCGGGAACGTTAATTGACTTCTCTGCAATTTTTTTGAGAAAATCAAAAGAGCCTTCTTCGAGTACAGTTGGCTCATTAGCAGCCATGATTGCCAGAAACATTTCTTCAATTTCTTTCATGCCCTTTGACATTAGTTTCTCGTACTTCTTATCGATCATGATCCAGGTAGCAGGGTCTGCCAGACGAATTTCATCCATCTTGCGTGCCAATAAATCTGCCTCGAATGATTTCTTGATATAGGCAAAACGCCATTCAATCAAATTCTGATCAGCGGGATAAAGTTTCTTGGCTTTGACTAAAACATGTTCCCGTACCCCGACTTTACCAAAATCGTGTAATAGGGAAGCATACCGTAATTCCCGAATCTGCTGGCGGGAAAATTTTATACCTTCAAAAATACCGTCTCTGAGGCCATCAACGAACATTGCTGTTGTGACAGAGTAATCTGCTACGCGAAAAGAATGACCGCTGGTAGTGGGGTCCCGTGACTCGATTGCGGTTACTGAAGCCTTGACAAACCCTTCAAAGAGAGATTCAATTTCTTTGATGAGCGCGTTATTTTCAATGGCAACCGCAGCCTGGCCTGCCATTGCTGCGAGCAACTCATAATCTTTTTCTGAAAATGATGTTACTTCGTCTCCCTTCATTTCTTCGACAGTCAGATTCTTGAAAAAGTTTTTTTTACGATTAATGAGTTGAATAACCCCGATTACTTCATTATGGTGATTCAGCATGGGAATGATCATCATGCTTTTTGTATAATAGTTATGAGTTTTATCAAATTCGGGATTGAAAGAGTAGGGCTCTGATTCAGGAATCTTATAGACATCATCGATCATCAGTCTGGCGCCGGTAAGGGCTACATACCCGGCGATTGAGTTTCGGTTGATCGGCAGCAGAAATTCATGCGCATCAAGCATGAGTGCAGAGCGCATGAAACGT
Organism: Leptospiraceae bacterium; assembly: GCA_020440825.1. Classification (GTDB taxonomy): domain Bacteria; phylum Spirochaetota; class Leptospiria; order Turneriellales; family Turneriellaceae; genus JAGRNJ01. The sequence continues at coordinate 1,239 of JAGRNJ010000087.1, forward strand.
ATGTGGGTCGGATTGCCCCCGCCCGGTGGTTTTTCTGACAGATAGATAGACCCGCCATCGGCAGAGACAAGTTCCCGCGCTTTATTCAGAATAAGTTCAATCAGTTTGCCAAAATCCCGTTCGGTAGCAAGTGCCTGACCCACGTCGGTTAAACGCCGAACATCCTGGTGACTCATCATTAATCGGGACTGCAGACGCATATTTTCAAACTCAAGATTCATGAGTGTAAAAGCATTGTCGATCGCTTGCAATAGCAGCTTTTCAGGAGTTGTAGGGGGCAAAATAAGAAAGATCAGATCTGCCGGTAATGGTTTGAAGTCTTCGGTTACCGAGTCATCTTCAGTGATAATAATTAATCTTGAAAAAAGGTGGGAACCTCGTTGAATTTCTTTGAGAAAGTACTGAATGTTTTGCAAGACATGTTCTTTATTGAGCACCCAGATTCTATGATTTTTACCATCGGTTGACTGGGCGGTAAATTCCTGAATATCCCAGTCATAGGTCCTGGCCCGGGCATGGGGGCTAGAAAGATATGCAAGGTCGGTTATCAGGCAATTGACTGGTTTTTTATCTGAGGTGTCCTGCATTTACATCTAAATGCCTGCACCAAGTTGGAACTTATCGGCATTTACTTTAACATCGGCAACCCAGTCTTCATCCTTTACTTTTGGTGGCAGTTCTACAGGCTTTAAATCATATGTCAGGCGCTTACCCGGCCAAATTAGAGTACGCCATAAGTATAATGATAAGGACTTCTGCTCAAGATTCGGGTGCAGATATGGACGAATATACTTGGCATGCCATTCGGGCAGCAGGCTCCAGTGTAAGCCCGGACGATTGTGGTGCATTCCATGGTAGCCATTGTTGAATGCGACATAATTGAGAAATTTACCGGTAAAATTTCGGGAATGGTTATAGCGGTGATTCATATCGCAACCATCATGCTGCCAGAAATTGACACCAACAATACCCCACACTGCGTACTGGTGAGGAATAAACACAAATAACAGAAATTTCTCCCAATCGATAATTGCCAGCACAATCTGGCTGCCAAAGAATACAATTGCCTCTGCCAGATATTGTCTAAACCAGACCGGTTTTTCTTTGTACATGTTTTTTACAAAACGAAGTTCAGAACTTATGATATCGCCACCCATTGTGTGGAAGAACAATAGTTGATTCAGGAAATTCCACTTATAGCGCATTTTCGTCGTGCGCATTACATCTTTGGTGGTCTGGGTATGCTTATGGTGGCTGAAATTATGACCGGGTACAAATGCACTCACCGGATGACCATAGGAAAATGATAGAAAGTGTTGAAAAATTCTGTTTACAGTTCTGCTGCGAAAGATAGGAGAATGAATAGTATTGTGCACGATCACAGCACAAAAAAATGAAAAGACAGATGCAGCAGCTACTGTCAACAATATGACTGGCCAGCTCATTTGGGGGTAGTAAACCCAGCCGGCAATTGTAATCGAATAGTAGATTGCGACAAATGCCAATGTGCGCAAATCTGCCATGTATCGAAGTCTCATGGCCCTTTCTAACCGCTAAGCATGGCCTGTAAATTCTTTAATCATCTAGTATATATCGTCTTGTGATTGCAGAAAGAGACTCTGCCTGGGCTGATAAATCTTCGCTTGAGGCTGCTAGCTCTTCTGCCGCTGATGTTACACGATCAATCATAGTCTGCCTCTCTTCAAGAATTTTTGACAGTGTATCGACTTCATCTCTTTGTTCTTTAGCATTAGAGCTTAGTTCCAAGACCTGGTTTGATAAATTCCCGATTTCTTTCACAAGAGCAATTATACTTTCAGAGGCTGAATGAGAAAGGTGCAGACTTTCTGCCAAAATATTTGTAATTTCTTTTGCGGAGTTTGCAGACGTATCTGCCAGTTTACCTATTTCTGTTGCCACCACTGCAAATCCCCTGCCGTGTTCCCCCGCTCGTGCGGATTCAATTGTTGCATTTAATGCCAGTAAATTTGTTTGCTCTGCGATTTCTTTAATGATCTTGATACGATCGGCAATTTTGTTCATTATATCGACAGCATCTGTTACATTTTTACCCCCGGTATCTGCTTTTTCGGTAGCCTCAACTGAAGTTTTTTGTGCCTCATCTGCAAGTTTTGCATTTTTCTCAAGCGATTGCATTAACTCTCGAATTCCACGTTCATTGCTGGCCGTTTTCCCAGAGGCAGTAGTATAAGCAAGATCTTGAGCTGTTGCAGCTAATTCTGTGCTCGAAGAAGAAATTTGACTTGATCGATTGCTCAGCTCTTGCATATCTTTTCTTAAAGCTGAAGCCATTGATAATAATGATGTTGAGATCTGGCCGAACTCGTCATTACCTGTAATTTGGGAATCTGGTTGTGACAGGTTTCCCGAAGCCACTCGTTTAGTAATTTCAGTAGCAGATTGAAGTGGTTTTGTAAGTTTATTTGAAAGTATAATGCCAGTTAAGGCCGAGAGAAAGAATATTGTAATCGCAATAACGATAACCAGGTACTGATCAGTATCAAGTCTGTGAAAAAGATCAGATTCGGTTATTTCTGTGGCGATAATCCAGGGGAATTGATCACTATATTCATAAAAACCAATCACATCTTCTGCATTTGAGAGTTCAACTATTCCCATATATTTCTTTTGTTTAATTGCTTCAGCAATTCCTTTGTGTGCGGTCAGGCTCTTACTATCAGATTTTTTACGTGTTACCAGCTCGGCTTCAGGTGTTACCAGATAGCTGCGTATGCGGTCGTTATTTGTTTGCAACAATTTAAGAAATTTTTCAATCTCAAGTTCAATAACCAAATATCCTATTTGTATTCCTGAGCGTTTCAAAGGAAGAATTAATAATGAGTGGTTATGATCTTTCTCAGTAAAAGAGAAGAATCCGGTTACTTTTTTACCTTCAATGACTTGTTCAATTTTTGAGTTCAAATGATTATTTAAGGGATTTTTATAGGCCGGGGAGATCTTAACATTCCCTTTCATATCGGTAATCATCACATGGTGGGTAAGCCCCCAGTATGTATCCTGGAAATCTGCAATAGACTGAAAACTGCCTGCATATTCACCACGCCCAATTTTTGCAAGGGCATTTACAAAGTCTGGTTGCAGCATTAGCAGGTTTGCTGCAGTTTCTATGCTCTCTATATGATTCGCCAGTTTTTTTTCTAATATCGATGTTATTTCTGAAAATTGTTCGACCGTTTCTGAAACCAGATTTAATCTACTGCGAGTTAAGAAGAATATTGAAAAAAGTGTCGAAACAATAATTGTTGTCAACAGTAAAGCCCCGGCAAATTTATATCGAAATGGAAGACTTAACAGAAAATTCATTGGTCATTTATTTTTTTGTGCATACGGGGAGAGCATTTTTTAAAAGTTGAAATCGTGACTGTGGTAAAGCAAAAAAAACTGCCAATCAAATATATTTTACTCGATATGATGGATACCCTGATTCCTGATCCTTTTTATATTGCGGTCAAAAAATTGTGCGGCTCTCTCGAAAAGTTCAATATGTATAAAAATCCCGCAGCTTATTTGTCATTTGAAAGAGGTGAATTCAAAGTAGAAGATTACTTAAAAAATTTTTTTAAACCCGGCTTACTCCCACAAGAAATACCATTTACCATTGAAGATTTTGTGCAGAATATGCATACGACGCCCGCGCTCTTTCCCGAAGTTGAAAAATTTTTACAGTCTCATAGCGAGGTACCGCTGGCGATAGCCAGTAACTACAGTTCATGGATTCATCATCATATACAGAAACTTGGTATTGCACCTTACTTTGAGCGAATTTTTGTGTCTTATCAGATGAAGTGCCGTAAGCCCGATGCTGCATTTTTTCAACAAATTATCGGTCAAATAAAAATAGAACCGGAATATATTCTATTTGTTGATGATCAACCGGCAAATATCAGTGCTGCTGAACGAATTGGTTTTCAAGTACTGCAGGCAACCCCAGACTGGCCCAAAGCTCTTGACCGCTTCGAGTGGAACAAGAAAGCTGACGGGACAAAACTATGATTCAAATAAAGAATGTTACACGCAGGTTTGGTCGAATAACTGCTTTGAATTCAGTCAGCTTCTCTGTCGAAAAAGGGGAAACTCTGGGTATCTTGGGTCCCAACGGGTCTGGCAAAAGTACTTTGATCAATATATTGCTGGGAATTTTGCGCCCCAACGAAGGTGAAGCAACCTTTGAAAATCTCCCGATATGGCCGAATCGTGAACAGATCTTGCCAAGATTCGGTGCGGTTATAGAAATTCCCCGACTGTATCCAAAACTATCGGGTTCTAAAAACCTGCACATCTTTGCAAGTTATCTGGGTATCGAGAATGCTGGTCGTCGAATAGACGAACTGCTGCAATTGGTAAAGCTGGCAGAAGCCGGTGAAATGAAATTTCAAAATTATTCACTGGGTATGAAACAGAGACTTGGCATTGCGCTCTGTCTGCTCAATGATCCTGAAGTGCTTATCTTTGATGAACCAACGAACGGGCTTGACCCTGAGGGTATTGTTCAGGTGAGAGAGGTGATTCTGCATCTGGCCGGCTTAGGCAAGACAGTTCTGCTTTGCAGTCACTTAATACATGAAGTAGAGATGGTGTGCGATAAAGTCGTGATTTTAAAAAATGGAAATCTGGTCAAGACGATGAACGCTTCTGAATTGCAAAATAGAGAAACCAGCTATGAAATTGAAACTTTTGATAATTCTTCCTATGAAAAACTTCTGGGCCTCACACAGAAAAATAATGATCTCAAAATACTCTCAAAAAATGAGAAAAAAAACCAACTCTATCTAAAGAGCCCGATTACCAGGTTTTGTCTGATTTTGTGAAAGGCGGTGTGAAAATAAGTTCTTTTCAAAAAAAATCTGTATCGCTGGAAACCATCTTTATGGAGTCATTGCAATGAACATTAAACATTATTTAAATGCATACCGAAGTGAAATTTTGAAAATTCGTTTTATGCAATGGGCCGTTGTACTGTTTTTTCTAGGTCTGGCGCTAATTTTTCTCTCTTTTCTTTTTTACACTCTGGTACTTAAGTTTTTTACTGACAGTGCTTATTCTCTGGAAAACCATAACACCTTGATGGGCATTCATTCCTTTTATTTTCGGTTTGCCTTTATTCTGGGAACTTCAATCTTTGTTTCTTACCAGTTTGGCAAAGAATTTGAATGGCGAACAATGCACCAGTTCATGATTAAAGGACTGCGGGCCGAAGTGATGATTCCCGCTAAATATCTTGCGAACCTCACTTTGCTCTTTGCGCAATACATCGTTTTGACTTTTTTAACGATAATCATCTATTTGTTTTTTTCACCTGAATCATTTGCAGATACTTTTGCTGCAATCGAGTGGATTGAAATCCTGATTTTGCCGCTTGGCTTTATATTGGCCTTGTCGATCTCTGTTTTTTCTGTCTCAATGACATTTTCATCGTCAACCGGGTTAATACTGAATCTGATGTATTTTCTGGTGATCGAAGGGGTATTAAAAATCATTTTCTATGCTGTAGCCTCGATTCTCAAGAATCCGGAACTAGGAAAGATAGGGGCATACTTACCGTTTACACTTTTTCTCAATCTCAATGCAGACAGTGATCAATTTTTCATTCATTGTGCTCTGGTGGTGGTTTATACATTAACGTTTTTGATGCTGTCTGTATTTAGACTGCGCACAAAAGAAATGGCACTGGTAAGAACTTAAAGAAGATAAAAAATTGCGCTCACCAGGATTCGAACCTGGGACCTTTTGGTTCGAAGCCAAAAACTCTATCCAGCTGAGCTATGAGCGCATTGGGTTCAATCGCAACTCTTGAAACGAACTGTCAATATTTTTACACTTGTGGTGGATGCACTTACGCTCAAAGAATGAACACCGCTTTAATAAAACTCAATCTGTATTCAGATTTTTAATCAAGGTAATACGATTGCCCGTTTCATTGAACTTGACTCTGTCAAAAACACTTACTGCCATTGCAAGCCCCCGGCCATGCTCGAGGTAGTTTTCATTTGCATTGTCGAGGCAGTCTTTCAGTGCCTTTTCATGATCAAAACCTTTGCCGTCATCTGTGATACGATAAAGGACTCTGTTTCCATCAAAAATAAAGTCTGCCCTGACTCTTCGATTTCTGTATTTTGGCAGTTGTTGCCTTTGTTTAAAGAAGTTCAGATAGTCTGACTTTGCCTGAGCATTGGTTTTCTCTTCAAAAGAAATTTCCAGATTGCCATGTTCAATTGCATTGATCAGTATTTCCCGAATAGCACCGCGAATAAGCTTTAACTCTACAGTATTGATTTTTTTGAGCAAAATATCGGTCAATCTATTGGCCAGAATATCTGCCTGATCAACTGAATTTTGAATGGCATATGTCCCACTCTCTCTTTTCAATAAGGTTAAAAGAATGTCTTCATCAATATTAGAGGCTTTGCCAATGATTTCAGCCCGATCTTGAGACAAGCTTAAACTCAGGTGAATCTGCAGTTCGACGGGTTCGACATTGTATTTTCTGCGCATTGCCACCCGAAAGCTTGTTTTGTGTTCTTCTTCAAATAAACGTCTGAATCTATCGAGTGCCAGTTGACGATCTATGCCCTGCGCCGGATCATTACTGTAAAAAATGAAATCTGAAAAATGCCTTCCGAGAATTTCTGATGGTGAAAAACCCATTAAATTTTTAACTGCTCCGTTCATTGAGATGAAGACCCCGGCCTTATCGAGCGTGAAAATCATCTCATCAGAGTCTTCTACGATATGGCGGTATTTCTTTTCTGCCTGTTCTAACCGGGGAATTACATTTTCAAGTAAATCATGAAGAGAATCTCTCTCTTGTACCAGCAGTGCCTCCGTTTCATGATTTTGCTTCCACTGAAAGTAAGTATAGCTGATCATGATTGCAATTACGGTCAGTATGGTGATCAGGGTAACAAATGGTTCAACCTGAGGCGGTAGTGGAAATAGCGGAGAGTGGTAAGCGTACCAGTAAAAAGTAGCTAATATACCAAGACAGAAGATACTGATTTGCGAGTAAATGTAAGATTTTTTTTCTGGTGAATAAATCAGATAGCTTATGGGCATGATTGCGAAAAATAAAAGATGAATCTGTACTTTGGGACCAAGGTAGATGCTTAGTAAAAATAAATATGCCGATACGACTCCCGAACTTATCAGGTAGATCCATCCGCCTTTGACCTTAAATTGTAAGAAATATACCAACCCTGTAGCAAGAGCGAAAGCCACAGCCGGCAAGGTGTACCAGATAAGATAATGAAAATATTTTTCAGCATCAATGTACAGTAGAAAAGGGAAACAGGCGAGTTCAATAAGAGCGAGCCATAAATTACCGATCTGGCAGATCAATAACAATTGATTGATTGTTTTCTGAATTTTTCGTTGTGGGGCAGAATTAAATCGGTTTGTTCCCCGGGTAATGAGTCTGCGCCATAGTGACATATCGAGCAAAGTGATGTAATCATATCATAAGACTGTATGTCAAACCGCTTAATCTGGAAAAGCTACAGCGGATCAAGAGATTGAGATAACGTGAATTTCTGCTTGAAATTTAGTTTACAGGCCAGGTCAACTGTCGAATGCAAATGTGGTCGTGAAAACTGGTTTTTGTCTTTGCCCAAAGGCACTTTAAATACCGGTACCGCGACAATGTCAGGAGAGATGCAATTGGCTTTGCTATGTAAGAGTGTTTCACTCTGCCATCTCTTCTTAATGATAAAAAGGGAGAGATGTGGCCTTGCGGCTAGCTTCGCTATGCAGAGTGTTTTACTCTGCCATCTCTCCATGATGATAAAAAGGGAGAGATGTCAGAGTGGTCGAATGTGCTCGCTTGGAAAGCGGGTGTGGGGAAACTCACCGGGGGTTCGAATCCCCCTCTCTCCGAATTTTTTTAACCTTACCTCGCATACCAGTAGAGGTGGTAACCTTGGAACTTTTGGTTTGCTTACCTACTGTAAGATCATCCAGAGTAAAATACCTTAAATTACCAAAGAATGAAAACTCATTCAGATACAAAGTACTGTATTTAGGTTTGATATAAACATAAGACCGGAATGCTTTCTTTAAAATATTATTCTGTGACTCCGGAACCTGGCAGTGAATACCGTTCTTACTCCATCTCTGTCTGTTAAACTTGTATCTTTTATCAGGAGACTTAAGAGAATGATGAATCGCTCTCGGCCGTCCATGGCCTTCGCGATTCAAGCATTTTCAACAGAAAATGCTAAACCATCCGTGGCGTTTGCTCTCCGGTGGTTGGCAAAGCACAGGACTTTGTGCAATGGTCGGCGAGTACACGATGTACGAAAGCCAGACGCCAAACTATTACTTTTGGGTTCACAAGGCCAAAGATTGAAAAATTATATTTCAAAAGTAATTGACAATTTCAACATCTGAAGTGCCTTTTCAGTATGTACCGAAATCTTGACATTTCTAGCATCCTAATTGGCTCAACGATTTTGATTGTTCTCAGTGGAATTCTCTTCGCCTGTAAAGAAAATAAACCGGCCCACCACCATTTAAATTCCGCTCAAAAGCACATGCATTCCTATTCAACCGATGAACTCATCCGGTTATTCGATGATCCGGCACGAGATGAATGGCAGAAACCGCGGGAAGTCATCCGCTTTCTGAATCTTTCACCCGGGGCGGTTATTGCCGATCTGGGTGCGGGATCAGGATACTTCTCTCTGCGACTGGCTCGTGCCGGTTACCGTGTGATTGCCCTTGATATTGATAAAGAATTCATTGCTCACCTTGAACAGAAATCAACAGTTTTAAAAAGAGAGAATCCGAAAGGCAGTCTCGAGACCCGTCTCATTGAGCCTGGTAAAACGGGACTTATGCCTAATGAAGTTGACGTCATTCTGACAGTAAATACTTACCATCACTTTGATGACCGCCTTACTTTTTTAAAAAAAATGAAAGAGGCTCTGAAGCCAGGCGGGCAGCTGGTGGTGATTGATTTTAAGGACGGGGAGCTCCCTGTAGGCCCGAAGCCCGATCATAAAATACAGGAAAGCCAAATGGTCGAAGAAATCTCTGATGCAGGTTTTTATGTTACCGAGAATATAGAACTGTTGCCTTACCAAGTGATTCTCATTGGCCGTTCTGAATGACATTTCGGTTCATCTATAACCCCAAATAGAATATAAACTAATTTAATTTTTTTAACAAACCTATTGGTCTAAGCTATTAACGGTGCCCCAAATAGGGGGCAATTATATTGGTGATCTTTTAGACCCCATCCACAGTCTCTGTACTTCTTAAGTTGATTTACGGTCAAATAGGTTAAAAACTTTCAGGTTAAAGTGTTCGCTACAGAGTTATTACTCTTTCTTGATGTTGAATCAACTACATAACGACAAGTTTCTTTGCAAATTTATTTCATTTTTTCCTAAAATGTTGACACTTTTTTTGCTGTTTTTGGCAATATAGATAGAGTTAAATAGAATTCTGATTTTATCTAAACTCTAATTCTCAAAATTATCTGACTGATTGTATGTTTTGTTAAAAACTAAGGAGAAAACTATGACCATTAACAAAAAACCTGACCTTGGGTTAGCCTTGCTTGAAGCTGGCTGGCCCAAAGACTATCTATTTCTTACACAGGAGTTTCGAATATTACGAATTCGATTTATAGATGAAATTGCCGTTGTTGAATCTGAAGTAAAACTGAGAGATGATTATCTACCAGGCGAGTTTCACTATTCAAAATATGAATTCAAAGGGTTTTTCCAGCAGTTCAAAGTAATTTACAAAGAATATGATATATTTGATGTAGTTGATACATTTTTTTCAGAAGCAGAGTCAGAATCAGAGTTTACTTTACCATTTGATTCGAGAGGCGGTCTGGAGTCCCAGTTTCGCTGGGTACTTTACGGCTTTCCAGTTAATCAAGAACCGAAGCAAAAAAGCCAGAATATTTTTCCTTTGGTTTCTTCGGATCTCTCTCTAGAGATTTACTGGAATCTAAATGAAGATACATTCTTTCGACCTCTTTCGATAGTAGCAGCTGAGATTTGTTGTGCATTAATTCATGATCAGAAATCATTACCAGAAGCGATGCCTTACATAAACGCAATGCTGACGCTCAATAATCCTGAGGATCAGGTCGGCAGTGATTCAGCAGAGACTATTGCTGACTATGCTTTACTAAATATGAGGAAATGGAGAACCGTTTTAGGAAAGCGATATCGTGAGGAGCTACAAATGATAGTCAATGCATTATCTGCAAAATCTGATTAATTTTATATTCAGATTCAAATGAATTCGAAGCTGTTGGTCACATCAAAATACAACAGTTTTTTTGACCTTCAGTATTCAGTACAATTCTGGAAATAAAAAATCTTAAAAATATAGACTGACCGCTAATAACTATAAAGAGCGGGCATTATCTGTTTCGGTGTAGGAGTATTTTGTGAAAAATTTTAATGTAATGTTCCCTATGGATATCGAACCTATTCTCGAACTTATTAAAAACAGTAATTGGCTGATTACAAACTTTAAGCTCAAAGATGAAGGTATTTTTAATCCGGCAAATTATTTATGCCAATCAACTTTGGGAAATAAAAAATATCAATTGCTAATTGATCTGAATATCTTTAGCTATATTGTGGATTCTCTGAAGTCACAAAATATTCGGGATGAGAATAGAATAAGCATCGCATTAGTGATATTTTGTCAACTTTCTGATATAGTAATTGACCCGCAAATAGCGATC
>JAGRNJ010000088.1 GCA_020440825.1 Leptospiraceae bacterium
TCGATCATTCCAATTTCAATTTACCTGTTGACCATCAATGCAACGGGAATTTTTCTTTCGTTTCGCCTGCGAGATAACCAGAACTGGCCAGAGCTCAGAATTGTTCCATTTGGGATGACTGTATTGCTATTGTGGGCCATGCATAGTCTGGATAATCAGGAGCTTTATAAGCATGCTATCTGGGAAGCTTTTGCTTTTGCAGTTATCTTCTTTATAATGTACTATTTTGTGTTTTTTATTCGTACAGTGCGGAATCAGGAGTCTATTTTTCCTGCAGATTTATACTTGAATGCCATCAACGCAATCGTATTTCTAATTTCTATGACGTCGTTATCTTCATTGGGAGGATGGTCATCCGCCCCTGCAATGATCGGTATTTCTATAATCCTTTTTATTTCAGGCGTTGTCTTATTAAAAACTGGTACTGAAAACAGATTGCCGGGAAATTTACACATTATTTTCGCGGGCATCATTTTTGCACTGTCCGCCTTTTCTTTGGAGACATATTTTACCACTCCTGGAATTCAATATGCAGTTCGATCGGGAATCTGGGGATTCATGGCCCTAGCTTTGGCGATAGGCGGTGTTGTTATGCGCTCGCATTCTTTCTTTACGTCAGCTGCAATTGTGTTCTTTATCAATCTACTGTATTGGTATGGCAGCGCGTGGAGTGTTGAGTGGTTCCCGATATTGGGAATTCGCTTTATACCCTTTTTAAATCCGGGGGCACTGGTTTGGGGTTTGCTTGCCGGAACTGCTTTCTTTATGGCTTTTAAGATAGATGGGGCAACTACCCAGGAAAAATTACGCTCATACGGATTTTCTCAGAGGGTTTTAAAAGCGATCTTTATTCTATTAGGACATTTTATTCTGATTGGTTTACTAACTGTTCAAACTTCAAATTTATGGGATGCTTATACGCTGAACACTTCCGGGTTTCAAGTCAGCTGGTTGCACTCTATCATCTGGGTGGGATACTCATTGGCGCTATTCTTTACCGCTTCTGCAGTACATGAAAAATTTTTCAGTACTTCGGCTTCTATCTTTCTTTTATTGACCTGTCTCAAAGTTGTTTTTTCTGACCTCGATGGCCAGTCGAACCTCATTCGTGCACTCTTTCTGCTTCTTCTCGGGGGTATGATGATGGGAATTGCCTGGCTGCTGCAAAAAAGGTTGCGCCAAAACGAGGATAAGAATCAAGCAGAAAAGAATTGAATTTGAATTTTCACTGTTTTTTTTAGTCGAAATAGGATTCTATTTTAGCTTCGAAGAAACGGCTTCAGTAGGCAATTCACTATGTAAAACGAATTGCCCCTTTGGTGGTTTAGTGGAGAAACGAATAAAAGGTTCGAAGGCCTTTTATTTAGCGGTCATCTAGCAAGAAGGTCAGGTTTTTCGGAGATCTTGCTCTGGTGGTTGGCCTGTGCTCAAAAATATACCGCAAATAATGGATATGTTTTCTTGTTTTGAATACTCTTTTCTGGTATTTACCTAAATCTGTGAGGATCTCAAGAGTTCGATGTCTAAAGGCAAGTAGAAAACTATTCGTTGCCGGAATACTCTGCCAACCCGTTTTGCTATGATTAATCGCGGGCTCGATAAGCCTCTTCTCGATAACTCTCAGATAAAGTCTCAATGCCGTATCCAAAGCGTGAGACAAACAAATGCGGGCACTCGATGTTTGGGCATGCATGCTTTCCCACTCTGTATTGCGGCAATATGTTGAGATTTTGATGTATCGCACAAGATCATTATTTTTTCTACGAATTCTGTCGATCATAGGATTTTGGTATTGGATGTTGCGCAAATAAACCCTCATGACAGCCAAAAAAAGATCTGTTCTACTTAGTTTTAAGCCCAGACTCTGTAATGTTTTCAGTGTACTATTTAACCGTGCAGCATTCCAGATCGGTAAGCTTACGCTTGAGTTTGAGCCACTAGTACGAACAATTGACTTGTGATAAATTTCAAATTTGGCCACAGCGATGTGCCTTAAATTCTTCTTATTCGTACTTACCCCAGTTTGTTCGGGTTTTCTAAAGTGTTCAAAGTTTCCCATCCTTCTAAAAACAACAAATACATTCTTTTGTAAAGTATATTTTTATTAAAAAACCTTAGGAAAAAGTCCGTGCATGAACTTTTTCTAAACGAGGTGCGGGTATTCGCACTCGAAAAACATCGGTTTTCAAAGAATCTCTTCAAAACGAATCGTTTATCCGCAGACTAAAAAAACTCGACTGCACACTTCAAAGCCGTATTATGTCGCCAAATGGCCAAAAAGAAAGACCCCTCACAATCCATACCTACAGTAACCGCAAAATCGGTACTGCCGGTTGAAATTGAAGACCAGATGAAAAAATCTTACCTGGCCTATGCCATGTCGGTTATTGTCGGTCGAGCTCTTCCCGATGTACGGGATGGCCTGAAACCTGTTCATAGAAGAATTTTGCACGCGATGAATGAGCGGGCCTGGCGGCACGATCGGGCTTATGTTAAATCTGCAAAAATTGTTGGTGAAGTGATCGGTAATTTTCATCCACATGGTGATTCTGCGGTATATGATACGATGGTCAGAATGGCTCAAGAATTCTCAATGAGAGTTCCTTTGATTGATGGACAGGGAAATTTTGGCTCAGTCGACGGCGATCCGGCTGCTGCATATCGATATACAGAAGCTCGATTGACCCTTATGGCAGAAGAGTTGCTCAGAGATATTGATAAAGAAACGATAGATTTTTCCCCTAATTTTGATGATACACGCAAAGAGCCAAGAGTTTTACCGGCCGGATTCCCCAATTTACTGGTGAATGGCTCGAGCGGCATAGCCGTTGGTATGGCCACGAAGATTCCCCCGCATAATCTGGTAGAGGTTATTTCTGCTCTCGAATTGCTTATCAAAAAACCTGAAACAACGATTAAAGAAATTATGAAGATCATTCAGGGCCCAGACTTCCCTACCGGTGGTATTATCATTGGCAAAGATGGTTTAAAGAAAGCCTATACCGAAGGGAAAGGCTCGATCACAATACGAGCAGTTGCAGATGTAGAAGACATCGGCCGCAATCGAGAAGCAATCATAGTTACCCAGATTCCCTACGAAGTTCGCAAGAACGATCTGATTGCCAAAATAGCCGATATGGTGAATGATAAAAAAATTGAAGGGATTTCAGAAATTCGTGATGAATCTGACCGCACTGGTATGCGTATCGTGTTTGAGCTGAAAAAAGATGCCAATGCCCAGATTGTCTTGAACCAGCTCTACCGACACTCTCAATTGCAAATCAATTATGGCATCATCATGCTCGCCCTGGTAAATAACGAACCGAAACTACTCAATATAAAAGAAATATTGAACCATTATCTGGATCATCGTAAGACAGTCGTAATTCGCCGAACACAATATGATCTGCGCAAAGCGGAAGAAAGAGCTCATATTCTTGAAGGCTTGAAAATTGCACTAGATTTTATCGATGAGGTCATTAAAATCATTCGCAGCAGCCAGACGGTTGATATGGCCCGTCAATCTCTGATGCAGAGATTCAAGCTTACCGAGATTCAGGCCAATGCAATTCTCGATATGCGCCTGCAAAAGCTTACTTCTCTGGAGTCTAAAAAAATTCTCGAGGAACTTGCCGAACTGAAAGTCAAAATAAAAGAATTAAAAGACCTGCTGAAAAGCGAAGAGAAAATCTTTGGCGTAATCCAGACTGAATTAAAAACTGTTTCTGATAAATATGGCAAAAAACGACATTCTGAGCTATCGAATGTAGGTCGTGATACGCTCTCTTTTGATACCCAAGATCTGATTGCCAATGAAGATGAGGTAATAACCCTCTCTGACGGAGGTTACATCCGGCGATTACCGGTTGATACCTTTAAGCGCCAATCCCGTGGTGGCAAAGGGGTCATCTCAGGTGGTAAAAAAGAAGACAACCTGCAAATGGTTCATTTCTGCCGCAGTCATGACTTTCTGTTATTTTTCTCTAACAGAGGTAAGGTGTTTTACCTGAAAGCACATGAAATTCCTGAGGCCTCTAAAGATGCGAGAGGCAAAAGTATCAAAGCGATTCTGTCACTCGCACAAGATGAATACATTACAGTAATTCGTTCGGTTAGTGAATTTTCGGATGACCGGTATCTCATACTGTTAACCCGCAGCGGCATTATTAAAAAACTGGCATTAAGCCAACTGCAAAACGCCAAAAAAGGCGGTATCATGACAATGCAGTTCAAAGCCAGCGAAACAGACTATCTTGTTGATGTAGGGGTTGTAGAAAACACAGATGATATATTTTTAGGAACATCTCTAGGGGCTGGGCTACGTACAAATATCTCTAAGATGAGAGCTCAGGGACGCTCTGCATCGGGAATCATCGGTATGAGTCTCGAAGATGATGACTACATGATTGGCCTTGATGTGATTCGAGATAAATCTGAATATCTTCTAATTGTTACAGAAAAAGGGCTTGGGAAAAGAGTCAAGTACTCTGAATTCAGTGCTAAAGGCCGCGGCGGTAAAGGTATGACTTTCCTGAAAACTTCAGAAAAAACTGGTCTTGCTGTCTCAGTCAAAACCGTAACCGATACCAGTGAGGTTATTGCAACTACAGGCAGTGGTATGACAGTGCGCATGGAGGTAAAGGGCATCTCAGTGCAAGGGCGCACTGCCAGCGGCGTTCGAGTTGTCGGGGTAAGTGACGAAGACAAGGTTAGTGCAATTACTGTATTTGAAGCAGAAAAAAAATAATGAATATGCTGTGGGAAAAAATAGAACTCTTTTTGTATCTGGCACTGGTCATTGAACTTTCTGTGTCTGCAATTCTGTCGATTAAATTTCTTGACCAGCTTCTTCAATCAACCTTAACCAAAAGCATAAAGAACCTGCTGGTTATTTTGATTTCATTCGGGGTTGTCTGGAATATGAAAAATCTTCGACTTTTTGCGGGCAGCACAATAGAAGTATCTCATGCCATTGACTTTCTGTTGTCGGCACTATTTCTGGCAAGGCTGGCAAATATCTTGCATGATCTGTTTGCCCTGCTTAAAGAAAGAGCAAAAAGAGATCTATAAATCGTTCAGTCTCTTTTTTCTTCTTCGCCGGTCACCTTTACATCTTCTTCCAGTTCTTTATCCAGTATGTGTTTGCTGAAAAATCTTACCGCAGTTTGAATGATTTTTCTTTTTTCATTCGCTTTAGCCAGGGCATCATCCTGGGTAAACAGGTGCATGTCTTTTTCATCTTTCAGTAGATGAAATAAAGAAAAAGCAGACCTCGGGTCATTCTGGTCTTCTGTCAGATTCACAGCCATACCCACCGGTAATTTGAGGGCCTCAGCAAAATAAAGTGAATCAAAATATTGAATATTTTCCTGCAGTTTTTTGCGGTTTTTCTTGGGCCCCTTTAGACCTTCTTTAATTTCGTCTGCCCACACACCCTTTGAATGGCGCAACGATGTTTCCAGCGCACACAAGGCAGGTTTTTCAAGAAACAGACAAGTGGCTCGATTCATCAACGAGGCAGCTGCAATCGCCATAGCACAGCCGGTACCTCTTCCCCAGATAGCGATTCTTCCTGAATCTGATTCGCGCCGTAAACGCCCCACTTCGAGTGCCCGGTAGGCATCTAAATACAAAGCCGTAAGGTAAGATTCTCTTTTCTCAAGTAAATTCTCTTTAAGATAGCCGGGACTTTTCTTAACATTGATCTCTGTGACATTGCTGCGAATAGGAGGCTCCCCTTTTTTCGTTTTAGTGGTACCGGCAGCTTCTTCTTTTTTTTCTTCTGATTTTTTATCATTCGAGACCAGATCAAGGGATTCATGACCTCGCAGGGTAATGGTAAGTTGGGCGATACCTGCATTCAGTAGAGCGCGAAAACCAGTCTGTGGTTGAAGATAATCCTGAAAAATAATGACCAGGGGTGGTTTTCCGATCAATTTCTTGGGTGCCAGATAGTGACCATGTACGCGGTATTTACCAGCACTTTGAAAATCAAGAGAGTAGCTGGTTTCAGAGAGAATTTTTCTTGAAATCTTTCTCTTGCTTTGGGTGTCAATCGACAGTTTTCTTAACTCAGTTACTTGAGAATTCCAGAAATCATCAAAATCTGCCGGTCGTAAAGTTGTATCGGGCAGAGATTCAAAGCATTCGTCAAAAATTTCCATGATGGCTACTGGGATTATCCGTGACTATACAATACATTGTAAACACTAAACTGCCACCGCAATCCTGATCAGATGAATCGCTGAAAACTTAAGAATCTTAATAAAAGTAAAAAATAATCTGCATTTAACCTGTAAAATCAGATTTACATTTTGAAGAAGTATACAATCAAGAGACAATGAAACCTTCTTTTGGCTTCCGGGAAGTTCTGGCAAGGCTGTTTGCCTATAACGTTTGGTATACTAGAATCTTTGCAATCTTATTCGGTATTCTCTTTCTGTATTCATGCTCAAACAATAGAGAACTCCCGGTCAAACTTAGCAAAGAACCCACCTTTCAACTGACCAACGGTGGAACAATATCTACTGATTTGTACAACGAGTATAATCCCGTTCTTGTGAAACTAAATAATAATAAACTGGCATTATTTTATGGTTTTGATGGACCATGCGCAGACTGCACCGAGGGATTGCACCACATAATGGTTGCGATATCTACGAGTGAATTTGATGACCAATCTGGTAGTTTACCCACATTTGAAGAACCTTCGCCTTTGCTACCTGGCGGAGGACCAATCAATCACAGTGAATTTCTCCGATTTTCAGTACATGCATCTGCCAGTGGCGTAACTGTTTACTATAATAACCCCGACAATTCTGACAATCTTGAATACCTGAGTTTCCCTGCAGACATGAATACTCTCTTTACCAGTTCTTCGAGTATCTCGAATTCAAATTTTCAAACATTTACGATTGGCGGGGTTTCTGAAGATGGGACTGAAGTAATGGCATATGATGAAAATACATTTTCAGGGTATATTTTTAACCCCTCTGGCACGAGTGATCCTGCAATTCCCGTTGATGAATTAGCTGGTTCGGTCGGAGCTATTTTCGTACCCGCCTCTGCCAGTGGGGAACCAGTAGCCTTATTAGGCTTATATACAGGAGGCACATTCACGGCAGTAACAGAAGACGGGTTACTCGGGGGCACGCCCGACTTGTCAGTCTCGTTATTAAGAGAAGGCCTGTTTTTAAGCCGGGCTGCAGGTTTTCTGAGTGGGAGCGAATTCAACGATACAATTACTTTTAGTGCAAATGACGGGTTGACTGAAGATATTTTTATTGTAACTTCCCACACCCTGGCTGATTTTTGGCAATTGGCAACTACCGAACCCGAATTCTCGCTACCAGAATAACTTTTTTAAGCCGAGCACCACATCTGTCTGAGACGAATCTGTTAAAAGAAAATTCACTACGACAAATCGGTTCCAGTATTTCTTACTGAAAATTTCAGATAAATGCTCTAAGGAATCTATGAAAAGCTGAAAGTTTTGAAGATATTCATGAAAACATGGATGTTTTCCCGCACTTTTAGCGCGGAATTAGCTCTGAAAAGTGCAATTAGGGACTTTTTCAGTGGTTACCTAAAATTTTTTTAATAAACCTGCCTGTGAAACGAGTATCCTGAATTCTTCTTCAAAGTACTTTACAAGACAGGAAAAATAAAAATAAAAACCTATGCAGAAAATTTTATCCTATTCAAAATGGTCTTTTTTATTCTATTTATTATTCACCCTTACGAATTGCAGTAACAAAAATCTAACTGGTGATATTATTAAAACCAAAACCCCGGTTTTTCAACTGACCTCGGGAGGTACTATTTCTACCTTTGAATATGATGAATATGCCCCAACTCTGGTGCTTCTGTCGAACAGTAAACTCGCTCTGCTGTACGCTTACAATGGTACATGCAGCGGATGTACTGAAGGTACTCACAATATTATGCTTGCAATAAGTTCATCTGAGTTTAATGTAAATGCCGGCAATATACCTACTTTTGAAGAACCACAACCTCTCGAAATTGAAGGGATGGTAATCAATTCCACAGATCGAATTCAATTTGTCGCAACTGCAAATGGCATGGGGCTACAGATTTACCTCAATACTCCAGACTTGAATTCCAGTAAAATCTGTAACTTGTCTTACACCGATGTCACGGTAGCTCTCACTACATCATCTTGCAACCCGATAAACAATACTGATTATGAAGATTTTATTGTCGGCGGCATAAGTGCAGATGGCAACGAAATTATGGCCTATGACCCAAATAATTCCCAGGGATATGTTTTTAACCCCTCAGAATCTGCATCAGGGATGGCAAGTGAGGTTGAACAAATGTACTCGGCCATTGGCGCTTTGAATATACCTGAAACGGCAACCGGCATTGCGAATTCTTGGATGCCGGTATTTGATACCGGCATTTTGGGAGCAGGCTCTCCTTCTGGCATTATCGGGGTAACTGTTAGCCTGGCTCTCTCTTTAGCCGAAAATGGACTTTTCGGAACTGCAATCGCTGGCTTTTATTCTGGCGATGATGCCGCTGATTTTGCAACATTCAGTGCAAATGATGGTTTCTCAGACGACATTTATGCAATAACCTCGCACTCATTGCTTGACTTATGGGTGCTGGCAACCGAGACCCCAGATTTTGATCAAGCAAACCTGCCAGATTTTGTCGAGCCGCCGATTTCCTGCCCAAATGGCTATGTCTTGGTATTGCCGAATCCTACCGTTGGTACAAGTGCACCCTTCTGTGTTGCAAAGTTTGAGATGAAAGATATTGGTGGCGCCGTTTCTGATGCTGCAAATACCCCCTGGAATCAGGTAACCCAGCTTCAGGCGATCACCGAATGCCAGAATGTGGGTTCAGGCTATCACCTTATTACTAATGCCGAATGGATGACCATCGCCCGCTCAATTGAAGCCAATAATGTGAACTGGCAGGGTGGCTTTGTTGGTGATGGGAGTCTGAATACCGGTCATTCAGATAATACTCCGGCCAGTGCATTGGCTGCCAGTAGCGATGATGATCCCTGCTCAGGAACTGGGCAGACCTGTGACACGATCACCTGGGATCTCCAGAAACGAACTCATGAATTATTGAGTGGTGAAGTGATCTGGGACTTTTCTGGAAATGTTGAAGAATGGATCGACTGGCAGGTTTCCCAATCTGAAAAAGCATACAACAGCTCTGATGGCGCCGCCTTGGGTTCAATAAGAGAATGGAATATCATTGATACTGAAACATCACTTATGCCGTTCAGTGCTTTTCTTCCCATCAATAATTCTTTGACAAGTACAGCCGGTATTGGTACATATCTTGCAGGAACTCAAGATCCCGGAGCTGGGACTAGAGGTGGTGCTTGGAATTCTAGTGTAAATGCAGGTATTTATACACTGTCATTGGCATCAAGCTCATCCATGGGTTTAACTACTAGGGGTTTTCGATGTGCATACAGTTTGCAGTAGAATGGTCAACAAATAGCCCATTTTGACTGTAACAATTCTACCGGGATAACGACCAATACGAATGACTGTTCCTTTTAAGTTCATACTCAAAAACCGGCTTCTAAAAGCCATTCCTTCGCTTTCCTTAGCCCATTACAGAAATCTGCCCCGATTTAAATTTTTATTTCTGCCTCAAATAATTTCTGTTTTGTCAAAAAAATGTTTTACAAGCAGCATTTTGTTATTATTGGCCAATTCAACTCTAGCACCAGAAGTTCTGACAGATACATTCAAAGATTACTGGTTCAATGGAAAAGCAGAAATCTCCACATATTCTCTGCGACAGGCCCGCTATGGGGAAGTTCATGAAGGAGAACTGGTACATATATTTGTCACCGAAGAGTTTCGTACTGATCGCCAGGTAAAAAAAGAATCGAATATCCCTGGTCCTTCTGTCAGTGTTCTCAAGCTGAACGCCATCCGCCGGTTTCCTACAGGCTTGTATGACTACCAGTTGATGAGCAGTATCTTTACCCCGTTGTGGGAGAATGCAAGATCTCTGAAATTTACTTTATCTTCACAGGACTGGTGTGGCCAGAGCTTTTTACAAATGAATTTACGGGAAAATCGATGGGAAGTTCAAAGTCGATCATACTTTGAAGCTGAGTCTGACCAGAATTTTGATTTAAAATATGTACTGTACGAAGACGAGATTCCGGTAAAAATCAGAATTGACCCTAAAAGCCTCCCCACAGGAAAACTGGAAATTATTCCCTCAGCAACATACACCCGCTTTGAGCATGTACCCTTTACAGTATTGACTGCAACTGCTTCAGTAACAAGCTGCAATAATACACCCAGTCAGAACGAATATAAACTGGTTTTCGATAATGGTCGCACAGTTTCATTTTGCTATCAAAAGAATTTTCCGTATCAAATAGAATCGATGCGAGAAAAAAGAATGGATGGCTTTGGCAAATCTCGCAAAATGCTTGAAACAATTGCAATTCGCAAGAAAACAATTCATAGTGATTATTGGAACAGGCACCATGTAAAAGACTTGCCAAAGCGCAGACAATTGCAGTTACGATAAATTTATTACAGAATTTAGTCTCTACTTAAATTGTACTTTCAGATTCGTTCTTGTACTTTTGCTAGCATCCTGTCAATTGTGTGAACATCCTAGAAGATATACATTTCGCATTTTACGTATTTTCATTTTCTGATTATCTTTTCTCAAAATCAGATAGAGTATTTTTTCAAGACTGTGCTCGATGCTGAATGATTCAATCACCTTGACTCTTTTTTTTGATTTCCTCGATCAAACGCTCTAGCACATTCGTCATATCAATATACCTAGGCAATCCAGCATTAAATTTATCTAAAGTCACAAGAAAACTTAATTTCGTAGAAATACATAAATTTTCATGATTCAAACTGATGTTCATAAAAATAATATGCACTTTCAGTTTCTGCCAAAAGACCATTATAAGTATTGATATAAAACCGTGGACTGATGGTTTCTTTGATACTAAATATTTTATATAAATTTTCTGGTAATTCTAAAACTGATAAATCAAATTCTTCCTCGTCATTGTAAATTTCTTTACTTTCCAGAACTTCGAATCTAAATTTTTCTAATTTCACTTTGAAGTTTTCCCTATCTATTTCGCTGATATTTAAGCCATTAACATACTCGATTATACCCGACTTCTGAGAAATATCCCAAATATGATTTGGGCCTGATTTTCCCAAATAAGAATAAAGCATTACTTCTTTGAAAAATTCTTCGATACTCTGAAAAATTACCTTCTCACCTTTTGTGAACCGATAATGGCTCAATCCCCAGCCCACTATATTTTCATCATAGTTGAATTCAAGACCTCGGCCACCTTTTTGAAACTCAATCTTTAATTGTTCTCTATTCATTCAAAATGGAATACATATTCTATAGCTTAGTATCCTAGTAAAGCAATCAACTTTGTGCTTATTCTCCATTTTTTTCTATAAATAAGACTGGATTACAAGAATTCTATATTTTTATAAAATAATAAGCCCCATAGATACTTGTGCTAATTAAAATCTTAAATATTTCCAAGAATTATATGAAATTAATATTTCTTGTTCGGATATTAATTTTTAGGATTTCACTTATCTGAAGCAGTTCTGCAAACTCACCACTTAAAATAGGAATCCCAGTTTCTTCAATCATGTAAAATAAATGCTCAAATGCCAAAATAAATTCATTGTGACTTAAATATTCATGTACAGTGCTTACACCATCTTTCAAGTTTAATTGATCAAGATTACTTCCCGGGATAGGTTTATTATTTACTTTCTCAAATTCCAGATCGATCTTCTTCTGAATTTCTTTTGTCAACTTACCAATTCGTTCTGCTACATCTGAATGCATAATTCT